>CAMCHP010000007.1 GCA_945874695.1 Chryseobacterium gleum | reverse complement strand
ATCGTGGCTGCTTCGGCCTTTATACGCTTGATAAATCATCGCGCCATACTCGCGTTTCATGGTTGCAATCTTCGCATCGAGAGCAATGATCGCGTTTTCAGAAGCATCGATGTCTTCATCGATTTTCTTGATTTCGTTCTCGTACGATTTTTGAAGTTGCTGGCGGTATCGGATTTGCTCTTGTAAAATACGAAGCTGCGAATAGGTCGCTTCTTGCCCTTGTTTGGCTTCGTTGATCAGCTTTTGGGTGAACTTAATTTTTTCGTTGAGGGCGTCGCGTTGGCGCTGCAATTCGGCTTTAGACTGCGCGAACAGTGTGCCCGAGCTCAGGATGAGGCCAGCCCAAAGCAAAAGCAGTTTAAGGGAGGAATTTCCGCTCATAGTCTTGAGGTATTTCAAACGGAAAATCGAGGGTATCATAGCGTTTAATGCGGGTCACCTCCATTTTGAATGTGGCCGTGCCTTCAGGAGAATTCGCTGTGACAACGGTTTTTTCAGGGTAGAGTTGGCCTTCATCTTCTTTGAAGTCGCTGTGTTCGATTTGCAGCGACTGTTGGTAGTAGAGGTCATCGAAGAGCGTTTTGGTTACCCTGAAATGATCACCGCTGATCCAGTAGCGTTTCACCATCAATTCTTCTTCATCAGAACGGCGAATGATGCGCTGGTATTTTTTGTCGGTGATGTTGACTTCGACGGTATCGTCGGGATTCAGTTTTTTTTCATCGTTCCCAACGACCTTTTTCAGCTTGCGATTGTAGCGTGAAAAAAGCACATAGTCACGCTCATCGATGCGGGTTGCGAAACGGTCTTCGTTGACATCGAGTTGCACGGCGTTGCCTACGAGGATGCTTTCGAGCATGGAGAAGTCGAGATCGGTTTGCACCACGGCAGCTAATTGATCAAGTGTACCGAGAAAGAAATGGCGATCACCGGGGACCTTACTCACATACTTCACTGAATCGGGTGTGATTTGTACGCGCAGCATTTCAATGCCCATGAGGGGTGATATGCTCATCCAAATGATGCTGTCGCTTTTCATTCGGATATTGATTTTGAATCCTTGTTCCTCTTTGGGCGTTTTCACATCTGCAGATACCCGCATGGTGAGGTAATCGAAGGTGAAAAGGCGCTCTTCGTAATTGTTAAGGATGTTGTTCGCCGAACGGTTGCGCAGGGGCTTTTCAGTGCCGGATTTTTTCCGGCTGCACGCCGGGATGAGTAGAAGCAACCCGAATACAGCGAGCAAGAAGGCACGCGATGTTTTAGGGCTGGAGGTCATTATAATAGGTTCGGTCAGCGATTTTCTTTGGAAGGAGTGTACTGCCTTCGCCCGCGTCTGCGGCTTTTTTCCAGTAAGAGATGGCTTCGTCAACACGATTCAAGTGGAAGAGGATGTCGCCATAATGCTCAAAGAGCACGGCGTCGCCGCTTGTGCTTTGCAGGGCTTTTCCGACCCATTCGAGGGCTTCAGTGTGCTTGCCTTGCCGAAAGAGAATCCAGCCGTATGTGTCTTGAAAAGAGGGCGTGTCGGGCAATATTTCATTGCTTTTGCGTGACATTTCAGCTGCCTTCTCCAACTTTGCTCCCCGGGTTGAGAGGTAATAACTGTAGTTGTTTAAAATGAACGGGTCGTCGCCCAAAAGCTCTAGCGCCTTGTCAAAAGCCTCGTCTGACCGTCGATGATCGCCCGTTTCATGGTAGGTTTCACCGAGGGTAGACCAAAAGGTGCCTAACAGGCGGTCATCGTTCACCACGTATGATTTGCCGACTTGCAGCACCGTCGCCGCTTCTGTAGCGCGCTGTTGGCGCAGCAGGCCTGTGCCTTGCATGAGGTAGAAGAAAGGTTGCGCCGGAAAGAGCGACGCAGCTTTTTCAGCGTGTTGGGTAAGCACTGCCCATTCACGCAATTCAGCATCGAGTTCGGTCAATTGCAACCAAATCAATTGACGATCAGAATCGAGTTCAACAGCTTGTGCGAAGCGGTCACGCGCACCTTTGAGGTTGCCTTCGCGCAACAGGTAATCACCAAACATGCTGTGCATTTTAGGATCATTCGGGTGCACCAATTCGAGCTTTTCGAGTAAAACATATGCGCGCGTGAGCGCTTGTTCATCGAACTCTGAAGCATTGAAGAAGCGCAAAAGCACCCCGATTTTTTCGTCAATTGAAACGTCAGGACTTAAAAAAGCTTTACTGAGGGCCTCCCATGAGGCGTCTTCATTGCCTTCACGGGCTAAAATGCGCGAAAGAAGCATGAGCGCATTGCCATTATTTGCTTCAAACGACAAGAGTTGATTGACGGTTTTTTCAGCCTCTTCATACCTTCCAAGTTCAAACAAGAGCTCGGCCTTGTGTCCGTAAAATTCAGGTTCAGGGTATGCTGCAATCAATCGGTCTAATTCACCGAGTGCATTTTCAGGCTCACCTATAAGCATGTAAATGCGTTGTTTTTGAAATGACAGTTCGGGGTCAACGCCTACGCGTGCTTCCAGTCGCTCGTAAACTTTAATGGCCCCTTTTCCGTCCTCGCGGTAGAGGTAGGTTGCCGCAAGATCGTAATACGGATCGAGTTCTTCAGGGTGTACTTTGATGAGCCATTCGAGTTCTGCGCGCGCCTCTTCAAATTTTCCATAGTCCAACAAGAACTGTGCATGCGCTTGGTGGTACCAGTAGTTTTTGGGATTATGCTTAATCGCCACTTTGATGTGCTCCAGCGAGCGATCCATTCGTTCAGCGGCGTTGTCGATTCGCGCCAATTCAAACCAAGGGGCGTCGTTAGTTGGGGAGATTTCAGTGCACTTGGTGAAATCTTGGTAGGCAGCTTCGTAGTTCCCGACCGATTTATGCTCTTGGCCTTGGAAGAAGTGTTTTTGAAACTCTACACTTTCCTGTTGTGCTTCGCCCTTTTTGCCTGACTTGGGCTTTTCACCCGCGCTCGAACGTCCTGCCGAACAGGCAGAAAACAACACGGATGTGAGACAAAGCAAGAAGCAGGTGCGGATGTAGGTTTTCAATTAATTCTTGATTGTAGAGTAATCACTGATGCTGAGGTCGAGCGGGGTGCCGCTGACTTCTGCACTTTGGCCGAGCATTGAATTGGTGATGTTCGCGTTTGAAATGATTGCGTTTTCTTGGATGATACTGTTGCTGATGAGGCTGTTTGTGATTGAAGACCCAGCGCCAATAGCGGCATGCGGACCAACGATGCAATTGCGTAAAGTTACATTTTCGCCGATATAGCAGGGTTGAATGATGACGCTATTTTCGTTGACAATGGAGCTAGCCACAAGGTTTTTATCGTTGGCGTGGTAATTCAAAATACGCGCGTTGGTTTCGACCGTAGCATTTTTGTTGCCGCAATCCATCCAATCGTCTACAGCTCCAGGTACAAACTTCATGCCCTTTTCAGTCATGTTTTTTAAAGCATCGGGCAACTGGTATTCGTTGCCTTTGATGATGTTGTGATCGATGAGGTATTGCAGTTCATCGGCGAGCACGGCCCCGTCTTTGAAATAGTAAATGCCAATCATGGCTAAATCTGAGACAAAGGTTTTGGGCTTTTCAATGAAATTGATGATGTGCCCGGATGCATTGAGTTGCACAACCCCAAATTGTTCGGGATTTGGCAGTTGCTTCACCCATAAAACGCCGTCAACTGTGTCGTCTAGCTTGAGCTGTGCTTTGAAAAGCGTGTCTGCAAAGGCCACAATCACCTTCCCTTTTAAGGCTGATTTGGCGCACAAAATTGCGTGTGCAGTCCCCAGCGCTTCATCTTGATAATGGATGCTTCCAGATGCGCCCAATCGTTCAGCAATGGCGATGAGTTCTGCTTCGACCGCCTCACCAAAGTGGCCAACAATGTAAGCCACCTCCTCAATGGGTTCGGTACATAATGTCGCCAATTCTTCAACGAGGCGTTGAACAATAGGCTTACCCGCCACCTTGATTAAAGGCTTAGGTACGGTGAGGGTATGGGGCCGCATGCGTTTTCCCATGCCGGCCATTGGGACAATGATTCTCATATTTAGTTTTTTCCTGTACTGCCAAAACCGCCGGCTCCGCGTGCAGTTGCGCTGAGTTCACTTACCTCGTTCCACATGCCTTGTGTGTATTGGGCAATCACGAGTTGGGCGATGCGGTCGCCATCGTTGATTTCAACGGGTTCATTCGACAAGTTGACCAATATAACGCCAATTTCGCCGCGGTAGTCGGCATCAATTGTGCCCGGAGCGTTAAGAACGGTTAAACCTTGTTTGAATGCAAGCCCGCTTCGTGGTCGCACTTGCGCTTCGAAACCGTCGGGTAGGGCCATGTATAGGCCGGTTGGTATTAGCGCTCTATCGAGCGGATGGAGGGTCACCGGGACATCGAGGTTGGCCCTTAAATCCATACCCGCACTTCGCGAAGTTTCGTATTGCGGGAGCGGATGTTTTGACCGGTTGATGACTTCAACTTTCATGACAGCAAGTTACAAGGATGGTTGAAAGGGCGCGGGGCGCATTAGATTTACTTTGCACCTTGCGTTGTTGATTCACCTTCCGGTGAATTGTGGCGCGCGTTTTTCAAGGAAGGCCGTGGTTCCTTCTTTGAAGTCAGCGGTGCCAAAACAGGCTCCGAAGGCCTCTATTTCAGCTTGTAAGCCGTCTATTCCATGCTCAAATTGCGCGCGAACAGCTGCTAAAGCGTAGGCAATGGCGGTCGGTGATTGCTTGCACATTTTGCTGGCTAAATCGAGTGCTGTTGGCAGCAGTTGATCGGGTTCAACGACGTGGTTTAAAAGCCCCCATGTAAGTGCTTCATCGGCTTTGACCATGCCAGCCGTGCAAATCATTTCCATCGCTTTTCCAACACCAACCAGTCGGGTTAAACGCTGGGTTCCGCCATAGCCTGGGATAACACCCAATGAGACTTCAGGCAACCCGAGCCGCGCATTGTTTGATGCAACCCGAACGTGTGCAGCCATTGCTAATTCGAGTCCGCCGCCCAATGCAAATCCATTCACGGCAGCAATCACAGGCTTGTTCATGTTTTCAACTTTATTGAAAAGCAGACGGTGCCCTTCGGCGCTGAGTGTCCTTCCTTCTTCAATCGAAAAGTGAGCAAATTCTTTGATGTCGGCGCCAGCGACAAAGGCCTTTTCGCCTGAACCGGTGATGACGATGGCGCGAACAGCATCGTTATTGCGCAACTGGTCGAGTAGGCTGCTAAGCTCCAAGATGGTTTCGCGGTTTAGCGCGTTCAGTTGATTGGGTCGGTTGATGGTGACGAGTGCAACGTGGTCGCGCTGTTCAAAAAGTAGGTTGTTCATGGTACAAAGGATGTGGGTCAAAAGTACCGAAACTCTGCCACAACAAAAAAGGGCGCCTTTACTAGACGCCCTTTTTTCGTGCTCACGCGTGTTTTTATTTTAAGGCCTTGAATGTCGCAAGGTGTGTGCCATTGGCTTGGCTTACACGCAAGGTGTAAACACCCGTGCTCAATGCGTCGTTTGCAAGATTCACCTGTGTTTCAGCAGTGATTAAATCACGGCTGATTAATTTGCCGTCTGCTGAGAAAATGTCGATTTGCAATGGACCGGTCAAGGCAGCACCTTGCAAGGTCCAAATCCCGTTCCCGTGGCCAAATGTGATGTTGGCTGAAGCAGCGGTTTGCACCGAGGAAGCTTGATCAACAGTGAGGGTTCTAGCAAAAACAGTGCTGCAGCTTTCACCGTTCACAACCGCTTCGAGCAAGTACTCTCCAGTGGCAAATACTTGATGGTTCAAGATGTTGCCTGTCGCAATTGCGACATTGTCGAGGTACCAAATCACTTCCGCAGAAACAGCCGTAACCACTTCCGCAGAAATGATCGCTATACCTTGGGTGAGCGCATAAACTTCTTCTGCGAACAGCTGTGCATGAAGGGCATTGGCATCGCTAAGATCAACAGTGTAGGTTGAGGTTCCGCAGTTGTCGGTTGCAATTACTTCGTAAATACCTGCATTCAAACCTTCAAAGGTGATTTGATTTACAGCGTCTGCTTGAGCCAAAAGCGCTCCTTCGCTGAAGATCTGTGCATTGAAAGTATTGGCAAAACCAGCTACGAAAATCGATCCAGTCGCTGCGTCGTCGCAAAGGGCAATTTCAGATGAAAGCGAAGGATTGCTAACTACCGACGGCTCATCAATCCAGAAGTCAATGCTTGTGCTGCCACATGCGAGGGCATCGCTGATGAAACGCACGCGGTAGTCGTTGCTGTTTAGCGCTTCAAATGTGTAGTTACCCGCTGTTGCTTCGAACAACTCAAGTACGTTACCATCGAGGTCTTCAAGCTGCACTAAGCCGGTTGTAAACACTTCAACTTCGATGCTGCCGTCGTTCGCGCATACAACAGGGCTCGCTTCAGCCGCAAAAGGAGCCGCGAAGTGAAGCATAAAACGTTCGCCAACAAAGGCTTCGCTTTGCTCCCAAGTGAAGGTGTCGCCGGCTTCAAGTGCAGAGAGAGTTCCCGTGGTTAGGTCTTCAATTGAAATGCAGAGGCCTTCAGGTAAGAAAGCCATCGCGTCAACACCCAATGTGAAGGTGCCTGCAGCATTTGCACGCACGTGAACTGGCACGCTGGCATAGCCTTGCGGGGTGTCGATGCGATTCAAGGTTGTGCGCTCACCACCTGAAGCTACAAGTGAAATTTGAGGAGCTGTTTCAGACGGGCCACCTAAAACAAAGGCATCTTTGCCGGCTTCAAAGCCCAACTCAGCACCGCTTTCGAATGCAAGCGAAGTGTAGTGGGTTTGGGTTCCGTTGGTCAAGCTCAAGGTCACACGTGGCACAGCCATGTAGTTGCGCTCAAATGATGCGCCGGTTGCAGACTTCATGTACTCTTCAAATTGTACTGAAGCACCTGAGCCAATGGTTTGAACCCAGAATGATTGCCCACTCGGAATGTGACCTGACGCTGTTCCACCAAAGCCAGCGGTATAGTATGCATACACAGCGTTTTCCGCATCGTACACATAGTAGGTTGGTGCGATGTTGGTTGACATGGCAAACAGCTCCTCGAAGTCGATTTCGCTGGGGTAGCGGTTAGCAATCAGTTCCCAACCATCGTTGGCGGGGATCCCTGTTGAGGTGTAGTTCAAGGTGGTTGAAAGGCTGCCTTGTTGAATGGTACCGGTAACACTTACAAATTGGGTTGACCCTTGCATAAAGACGAAGTAGCCGCGCTCAGCATCAAAGGTGGTTGCGATGTTTGTTGCGCCCACGAAGCCATCATTCAAGCCGCCAGCGACTGTTTCGTCGTACTGCAAAATGTTGTTCATGAAGTAGCTTGGGAAATCAGACCCAGTAAATCCAGTCGTAATGAGGGTGTTGTCCCAGGCTGCCAAAGTTGACGCAGGAATTGGTGAACATAGGTTCACCCAACTTTGAATGCCCGATGGAATGTAACGCTCGGCAACAGTGTTACCAGTGTAGCTTGCGAAGGCTGAGATTTCACCAATGCTTCCTGTGCCCGTTGCGTCAGAGAGCAACACGACATTGTTTCCATTGGCGTCGAAAGCCCCAAGCATTGGAGAAATTACGCCGTGCGCAACAAGGTTTACATTCAAAGTAAGACCCGCTGCGTTTTCGAGGATTACATTTTCAAAGGTTGTAGCCGATGGGCCGTTCACGGTTTGAGGGGTGAGGCCGTTGAAAACGACGGTGCTTGTGCCGGCAGAGAAAATACCTGCGTCGTTGGTCCAGTTGCCCTTCAATTCGAAGGTGTGGTTGCCTCCCAAGAGCACGCCTGTGGTGTTTACTGCATCGATGGTAAGGTTATTTACAACAACGTCGATGTCAGCGGTCACTGTGTGCCCGTTGCGAACAACCATGCTTTTGTATTGGGTGAAGGTCACCGCCTCGCCCACGAGGCCATTGGTATCGGTGTTCCAAATGGCATCGGAAATGTTACCCGTTGACACGCTGTAGTACGTTTCTTCAACGCCACACTGCGTCACTTCGATGTCGTCGATCCAGAGTTTACCGGCTGCGCCAGCATCGCTGTTGAAGCGCATGCCGAAGTATTCTCCAGATGCGCCTGCTGTGGCAGGCACGGGTGCTGAACCGGCAAGCAGAAGACCCGCTCCACCGGCTACGTCGGCTTTAAGTACCCAGTCACCGACTTCGGTGTGTGAAATTTCAAAGACCACGGTTTCGTTTTGATCCCATGCGTAGGGGTAGGTGATGATCACGTTACCCACGCTGCCGTCAACAACTTGCCATAGGGCGATGTTGCCATTCGCATTTGCACTCAAGTCTACGCCAAGCGCATAGCCATCTACCGTTGAGCTGGTTAAATCAGACTCATTGGCCATTAAGAACACGGCAAAGTTATTGTCAATAGACGGCGACCAGTCGGTGTTCGAAACCGTGAAACGCCAAACCGTGCACGCAGCGTCGGCGATCAGGTTGCCCATGGTGTAGCTTACAGCACTTGTACCAGCGCCACCGATGTGCTTCATGCTGTAAGTGCCGTTGATCGGCGAAACGGTTGATGCTTCCCACGTGCCGAGTGCGCTTTCAGTCCAACCAGCGAGCGTGCCTGACTCAAAGTCGTCATTCACGAAGGTATCAACCGTAGCTCCCATGCCGCAATCAACACATCCTACTGCGCCAACATTCGGAGCGCCGGGTGTTCCGCCAAACACGCTGCTGGCAGACCAGTTGCCAAAGGCATTGTTGTTGGTAGAAATATTGTCAAGCGACAAAGAGGTACAGTTGCCATTCGGTTCACTAGGCCAATCGCCGCTTACGCCGTAAAGCACATAGTCGATGTAGTTGCCCAGATCGTCAAGCACAGCGATGGCCTCCCCGCTGTTGTTCAAACCGGCAGGATTGGTGAGTTCAAACACTTGATAGCCGTTGCCGGTGTAGCTAGGGCCTGCATTTTGTGGCACAATGATGATGTATTCGCTCGCTGCAATTGATGAAGCGGCAGGGAAGGTATATTCAAACCCGAGAATTTCCCAACCGTCGAGTGTGATCGCAGCGCCAGAGGCGTTATACAATTCAAGGAATTCAAAATTGGCATCGGTGCCTTGATCAGCACATGGGTTGTAATGCAATTCTGTAATCACAAGGGTCGCTGCACCATAAGCGCACGAACCATCTTCGAGGTTTGCAAGTGCATTGAAGTTGGTCGCACTCGGGTCTGTACATCCTTCGTAAACACATGAGCCATCGTCTATGGTAGCACTTGCGTTATAGTTCGCTGCGGCAGCATCGGTACAGCCATAGCAGCTGAAGTCACATGAGCCATCATCTGAAGTTGCAGCAGGGTCGTAGTTGCATGCCGTAGTGTTGGTACAGCCCAAAACAGCGCTTGAATTGGTGGCAATGCTGAACTGGTCGAGCTCGAAGCCATCGCGTGCTGCAGCACTACTTGAATATACAGCTACTACTCCGGTGTAGGCAGTGCCAGAAGGCACATAGGTGTTGTCATTGGCTGTGCCTGCGCTGATGGTCGCAACACTTGCTGGGCAGTCTGTTGCGATGGAGCCCTGGCCATTTGCTGCAGGCAGGGTTGATGTATACAGCTCCCAATCGCCTGTCGCGTTGCGGGTAACGCGAATCGAGAGGCCAAAGTCTGTACGACCGTTTGTAATTTCAGCAGACGCCAAAATGTTCGTTGCTACGCCGTTGTCAACACGCTGTAAAAAGATTTCGTCGCCCCCAGTGTTGTCACCGGTAAAAATGCGGTAGCCGTTAATGCTTGCTGCTGTGAGGTCTGCATTGTCGGCATACAACCATACAGCCGAGGTGTTTGCGCCTGTTAAGGCCTGGCCACGACGGCCAATCCAAAAGCTCCAGTCTTGGTTGAGTTGCCAGTCGGTGAAAGGGGTTGAAATGTATGCTGTGGCAGCTACAGCAGTTGTTTCGTTCAACCGCAAGGTATTTGAGCATGCGGCCCCTGCAGCGGCATCGCTGCTTTGAACTACGGTAAATTTATCTGTATTTCCTGACCAAACGGTGCCGGTTGTCAAGTCACCATCGTCAAACGAGTCGAGCAGGTCAGCACAGGCCGAGGCCACACAGTAGTCGGTCACCTGAATGTCATCGATGTTTAAGCGGCGGTTGGTTCCACCTATGCCGCTCTCTTGGCGTATTCGCAAGCGAACTGGGCCAGCTTGGTTGATGCTTGCATTAAAGAAGTCGGCATTGCCAGCGGTTGAAGCGGTAAAGCTCGAGCCGAGTTGGATCCATGACGTACCACCATCGGTGCTGTATTCAACCACATGCGCTTCTTGGGCATCAGCACCATAACGACGGTAATAAAATCGAACATTCCCGACGCCGTTCGTTTTATCTTGCAGCATTGTCATACTTGAGGCACCATAGCCTCGTGAACGTGCCGAGCGCACACCACCTTTATAATCGGCCGCATCGACTCCAATTAAATATTCAGTGAGATTCCAGTTGAAGCCCGAAAGCGAAACCGTGCCGCTCGCGTAACCCGCTTTAGTTTCACCAACACCTTCAAAGTTAAAAGTCACTGAAGGGGGTGTGCCGACAGAAAAGAATCCGCGCCAGTCGTCTCCTGGATTACTGTCGTAGCGAAATTCACCGCAACCGCCGTTTTGTGAGCCCGTTGCTTCCCAAAAAATCTCAATGGCATAGTCGCCTTCAGGCAAGCCGGTGAGTAAGTTAACCCCAGCTGAGGTGTTTTGCCAGCGTTGGTCGCCCCCGCCTAAATCGGCAGAAAATCCGATTCCAATCGAGGCGAACGATCCCGGTGTATCGTTCAAATTGTAAACGCGGTAGAAGATAGACCCGCCGCAAACATTAGAATTGCCGTTGTTGTTGTTTTTAAACGTTTTAAGCTCAGCCCCGTTTAAGATGAAACTACCACCTGCGGGGAACACGCCGTAATTGTGTCCGATGAAAGACGCTGCACCGTCAGCGTTGAATGAGCCTGCGCGGAATTCGTTGCCTAAGCCCGAATCAGTGATAATGTAAGATTGAAAAATGCCCCAATCTGCTGAAGCAGTAAAAGACAAGGCAAGGCCAATGGCCAACAGGCAAAGCCTGAAGCTAGCATTTTTTTTCATGGTAAGGTAAATTAGGCAACCTCGCGGTGCATTACAAAGTTAACAACAATGCATTGACATTAACAACTTTTCAACGCCTGATATTGAGTGATTTATGAAAACAAGGACTGGATGAACTAAAGAAAACAGCGGAATCTCATCTTCGATTCGTCGAGCTAATCTATCCAATCATCGAAACGCCAACGATGCTAGCAACAAGTTTTTTTGTGTAATCGCGAGTGGGTGAATAAAAAATGTCATTTGGAGTGCCAATTTCCTCAATTAGTCCTCGATACATTACCATTACGCGATCGCTCATGTAAGCCACCACACGCAAGTCGTGCGAGATAAACACAAAGGTCAACTGGCGCTCAACCTTCAATTGGTTGAGCAAATTCAAGACTTGCGCTTGAACTGAAATATCAAGCGCAGCCACCGATTCATCGAGAATAAGCACTTTCGGATTGGCACATAAAGCACGGGCAATCACCAAGCGTTGGCGTTGTCCGCCGCTGAATGCATGGGGGTAGCGATCAGCAAACTCAGCCGGTAGCCCCACTTCGTGCATCAGGGCCAATGCCATGCTACGGGCTTCAGCAGTGTGCGCCGCTTGTTTGCTATGTACGAGCGCCTCGATGAGGCAGTTCACTGCAGTAATGCGCGGATTGAGCGATGCGTACGGGTCTTGAAAAACAAGCTGCACGATCGGACGTGGTTCAGCCGTTTGGGGGTACCAGCGCAAGGTTCCGCCATCAAGCGGGCTGAGCCCCATGATCATGCGGCTTACGGTGCTTTTGCCACACCCGCTTTCACCAACAATGCCGAGGGTTTCGCCTTCAAACAACTGGAAACTTACGTCTTTTACGGCCTCGAAATAGGCACTCGGCCGGCCGAAAATTGAGCGGCGGGTAACAAACGATTTGCGCAAGTTGGTGGCTTCGAGCACCACTTTTTTGCAGGTGTTTTTGGGGTACACCCTATCGGGTGGATGGGTGTCTCCCAGAACGTCAGTGAGTGTAAGCAAATGCCTGCGGGTACCGTCAACCGGGGGTTTGCAAGCAAGCAGTGCGCGTGTGTAAGGATGGTTGGGCTGGGCGAGGACGTCACGTGCACGGCCCGATTCTACCACATCGCCTTTGTACATCACGGCCAAATCATCGGCAATTTCAGAAACCAATTCAAGGTCATGCGAGATGAAGATCATTGCCAGTTGACGCTCGCGTTGCAAGCGGTGAAGGAGGCTCAAAATGCTTTTTTGCACAGTCACATCGAGCGCAGTGGTGGGTTCGTCAGCGATGATGAGGTCAGGATCAACAGCCAAGGCCATGGCGATCATGACGCGTTGTTTTTGTCCGCCACTCAACTCATGCGGATAGCGCTTCCGCATGCTGTCAGGTTGCGGCAACTCGACTTCGGCCATGCGGCGCACAACTTCTTGCGTAAGTTCAGTCGCACTCAAATCGCGGGTTTGCCGAATGGCCTCGGCGATTTGATCTCCTACGCGCATCGACGGATTCAAGCTGCTCATGGGCTCTTGAAAAATCATGGTAATGCGCTTTCCGCGCACGGATTTTGCTCCTTCGCTGGCGTTTTGGAGCAAATCGATCGTGCGATCGAAGACGATGTTTCCGTGGTTGACGCGGCTGATTTCAGCAGGCAGCAAACCCATACAAGCCAATGAAGAGACGGTTTTTCCTGACCCACTTTCCCCAACGATGGCGAGTACACGTCCACGCATGACCGTGAGCGACACGCTGCGAATGACCTCCGACCAAACACCATTTCGCCGAAACGAAACAGAAAGATCGCTGATTTGCAGCATCGGGGTAGAAATCGAATCAGTTGCCATGCCTTCGAATAAGCAGAGAAAGGTAGGGAAAAGCGACTTCGCGGTGCTCATCGAGGAGCAGAACTTTGAAGTTTTGATTGTTGCTGTCTCGCGCGCTCCACATCGCGAAATACCCATCCGCCGATAGGCGAAGAAGAAAAAACAGGCATTTCATCAGCAGCAACTGCGGGTGCTTCAGCAGGTTGACCGCAGGCGGCCAGTGCGACGACGAAGATGAGGGCGAAACGCATGCAACAAAATTACTTTTTGCGCGCAAACGCTCAACCCGTTCAGCGTTATTCGAAGAGTTTTCCCATGAGGTCTCCGAAAGTTACTTCACCTTCAACTACGTCTTTGCTTAGCACGCTGCATTCGCTCAATCCGTGGAGTACGAATTCCATCCAGAGCTCGAGATCGGCACCGGCGTTCGGTACGTATTTTTTGACCAGTGCATTGAGGCCAGCCACTTCGTGCAGTTTTTTGGCGTAGGTGGCATCGTCGTCGCTGTCAAGCAGGCGCACGGCATTTTGATCGAAATATCCCGTGATCAGCTGATAGGGGTCTTCAATTTTGCCGCGACGAGCGAGCTCGGGGTCGGGGAAAATGGTTGGGAAATGGCTGCGCATGGCCATGCCAATGAGCTGGAGGGCGACATGGTGCGGGCCCTCTTGTTCGCCTTCATAAACGAGCTCCATTTTGCCGGTCATGGCCGCAACGATACCGAGCAAGTCGTTGATGCGTGCTGTTGTTTTTTTCGCCCCCGCCTTGAGCATGCGCAGTTCGGCGGTGCTTACAAGCGATTCGAACGCGCTGATGGTTAACCGCGCTGAAACCCCACTTTTTTGGTCAACAAACTCTGATTCACGTGCCACAAAAGCTACTTGCTCCACGAGGTGAGCCAAGAGGGGCGGCACATGTACGCTGGCCTGTTGTTCAGCGGTTAATTTCGATTCTTGTTGGGTGATCGTGAGTGAATCGGTGATGGTGCGCGGGTAATGGGTAAGAATTTGTGATTGGATGCGGTCTTTCAACGGGGTGATGATGGCGCCGCGGTTGGTGTAATCTTCGGGGTTGGCCGTAAATACGAAATGGACGTCAAGCGGCAATCGGAGGTTAAATCCGCGGATTTGAATATCGCCTTCTTGAAGTATGTTGAAGAGTGCTACTTGAATGCGGGGCTGCAAGTCGGGCAATTCGTTGATGACGAAAATGCAGCGGTTGGCGCGTGGCACGAGGCCGAAGTGAATCACGCGTTCATCGGAGTAATCGAGGCGCAGGTTGGCCGCTTTGATGGGGTCAACGTCACCAATAAGATCGGCCACGGTTACATCGGGTGTGGCGAGTTTTTCAACGTAGCGCGCTGAGCGGTGCATCCACGCGATGGGCGTGTCGTCGCCAAGTTCTGCGATTTGTTGTTTAGCAAACGCAGAGAGCGGTTTGAGTGGATCATCGTTCAATGCGCTGCCGCTAACCACGGGAATCCACTCATCGAGCAGTTCGGTCATTTGCCGTGCAATGCGTGTTTTGGCCTGACCGCGCAAGCCCAACAAGTTCATGGAGTGCCGAGCCAAAATGGCGCGTTCTATTTGCGGAATTACGGTGTCTTCATAACCAATAATGCCGTTGAATACGGGTTCGTGGTTTTGAATGCGCTGCATGAGGTTGGTTCTCAATTCGTCGCGCACTGATTTTGAAGTATATCCTGAGTCACGAAGCTGGCCGAGGGTTTGAATGTTGGGAGCAGGCATGAAGGGGTTTTTAGAGTTTTTTTCTACGGTTGCGTTGAAAGTCATTGAAGATAACGTCGGCAAGTCCTGATAATCCAGTAAAGAACGCACGTCCGTTGTTGGCTTCGGTAAATTGGTCAACAAAGCGTTGAAGGTAGGGGTCAGATGCGATCATGAAGGTCGTGATCGGTATTTTTACCTTGCGGGCTTGCCGCGCTAAGTTGAGGCATTTACCTACGATGTAGGGATCGAGTCCGAAGCTGTTTTTGTAGTATTCACCGTTTTCAAAGAGGCACGATGGTTTACCATCGGTGATCATGAAAATTTGCTTGTTGGCGGTTTTGCGTCGGCGTAGAATGTCCATGGCGCGCTCTAATCCGGCGACGGTGTTTGTGTGATACGGACCTACTTGGAGGTACGGAAGGTCTTTGATGCTGATCTCCCAAGCGTCGTCACCAAACACAACGAGATCGAGCGTGTCTTTGGGGTATTTGCGCAAAATGAGTTCACTGAGGGCCATGGCGACTTTTTTCGCAGGGGTAATGCGGTCTTCACCATATAAAATCATCGAGTGAGAAATATCAATCATGAGCACCGTTGAGGTCATTGATTTGTGCTCACGTTCGACCACTTCGAGGTCATTTTCGGTGAGTGCGAAACCGTCGTTGGTGAGGCCTTGGCGGATTTGCGCGTTGCGAAAACTTTCTGAGAAATCGATTTGGTCGTTTTTATCGCCGAAGCGAAAGGGCCGACGGTCTTCTGTTGCTTCGTCGCCTCCGCCAATGTGTTTGGTTTGGTGCTGGCCAGCAGCGCCTTTTTTCAGGTTACCGAATATTTGATCCAACGCACGTTGGCGTATGTTTTGTTCAGCTTTTGGGGTTAGTGCACGTTGGCCAGTTTCGCTTTCATCGCGCAAATAACCGCGTTGGCGCAACTCTTCGATGAAGTCGTCGAGGGTATATTCCGCATCAAAGAGCTTGTATTCTTTGTCGAGTTCGCGCAGCCAATCAATGGCTTCTTCGACATCACCGCTGGTATGTGTCACCAACTCCATGAAGATGTCGAGCATGCGCTGAAAGCGTGTTCTGCGATCACGTTCAGGCCGAAGCGCACTAAAACGGTATCCAATCATTGTTTTTAAATCGAGGGTGTTAATAACGCAACCCGCGTCATTTTGAGGTCGCCTCGGAATTTACTACTTTTAACCTTGCTTTGGTGGTGCATGTTCACCAAACGCGCAAATTGGGTGAGTAGAGCAATGAAATTTCACGCAACAGCTTTTTTTTGTCTTGCTTTGGCGTTGGTTTTTTTCGCGCCTTCGGCGGATGCGTCCCAAAGCAAGCGGCGGGGCATCGTATCGTTCGAGGAGGGCAGTTCAGCGCTCACCGCGGAAGGCATGCAGGTGTTGGATGGCTTATTGGCTGAACAAAAGGAAGGCTTTGTCGTCGAGAAGTTCGACATCGTGGCCGTCTGCGGTCAAGCTCAAACGAGCTACCATCAACTCAAACTTTCGCGCGACCGCTCGTTTCAAGTGTACAACTATTTAACGCAATCGGTACCTGACCAAGGCGGTGGCGAATACGAATTGCGCTACTTCGATGCGCAAAGTCCGGCCCCCGAAGAGGTCGAAAGCAGCGATTGTGTGATTGTTACCATGTACGTTTTTCATCAGGCGACGCCAAAGTTGGCCGATCCTCCGCGTCAGCTTTTTCCAGAAGAGTTTGGTGCTTACAATGCAGTGCCCAAGTCGATGACCGCCCGTAAATATGATTCGAGCTCAGGGTCAACAAGTGCCAAATCAAAGTCAGCCAAGGGCGACCGCTTTGTGATGGAGAACATCTACTTCGAGGGCAATAGCGCATTGTACACGCCCGAGTCTGAGCCAACACTGGGCGAGGTTTTGGCGTTTTTGCAAGCCAATGTGGAGCATGAAATCATTTTGATAGGCCATGTAAACGGAAACATGGGGAAGCGCTACTTGAAAGAGGCCGCGCGAACCAACCCCGAACGCAAGGTGTACAAGAATGCTGAACATTTGTCGCTCGCACGCGCTGAGAGCATTCGCGATTATTTAGTTGCCAACGGCATTGATGCCAGTCGCATTCGCTGTGAGGGACGAGGGGGAAAAGAAAAGATTTATACAAACCCGAAAAATGAGCGCCAGCACAGCGCCAACCGCCGCATCGAAATTGTACTCGTTCGCAAGTAAATCGGCTTAGCGCAGCATGTACTTGAGTACAACAGGGGTTCCTTCATCTACAATCAACTCAACCAAATACATCCCTTCAGCGGCATGATCCAAGCCGAGGGGCACCCAAAACGAATCGCCGCGCCCGAAATAGGTCCCGGTTGACACCATCCGGCCGTTTAGGCCGAAAACATTGCAATTCAATCGAATAAAGTTTTCACGCCGCACAAGAACAGCGGCATCGCGCCCACCCGGATTGGGGAAAATTACAAAGTCTTCTTCGTTGAATTCGGTGTTGTTTGCCACTTCATGAAAAACGAAAAGCCCACCTTGGCGGTCTGAAATCAAGATGCGGCCTGATGGCAAGCCCTTATGCACGCCCCAAGCACCGCGGTAGTCTTCTTCAGGGCCGTTGTATGTGCTGTACCACGCCGTGCGTTGGGGTGCGGCCGGATTTTCAAGATCAAACACTTGCAAGCCGTCGAAGTAATAGGCCACGTAGGCCTTGTTGTTTTCAACGATCACATTGTGCGGCATCGTGTGTGCCGCGCCCTCACTCGAAAGCAGCGCTAGCACTTCAATGTTGGCTAAATCACGCACATCGCAAACTTTAAGTCGTTTTCCAGGGGTTTCATCGGCCATGACATACACCGAGGCATCTTCGCTGAGCCACCCCGAGTGACAGTAACCCCGATCAGGATAATCTTGCAGTGTGCCCAAAAGAAGTGGAGCGTCTACATCAGCAAAGTTGAACACGAAAAGGCCCTCGAGGGCAGCGCTTAAGAATGCGGTATCACAGCGTACAAAGACGTCGTGCACGTAGTCAACGTCATCGAAATGCCGCAAGAAGGTTGGATTGGCGGGATCTTCAGCGACATCAAGAATGGTCATGGCATGTCCGCTTGAACCACTCACATACACTTTGCCGGTGCAGGTATCAGCGGTGATGTTGTGCGCTGTGCTAAAGAATGCGTCGGTGGTGAGCGATAAATAGGCCGTATCGGGTAGAGCCCTTAAATCAATAACCTGCAACGCAGAGGGTTGTTGATCGCACACCCCATAGAGGTAGTCTCCATAGGTTGCAAAGTCGCGGTGCACGACGTAGCTGCCTGCTGCACCACCGGGTATGAATGCGACTTCACGCAATGCACCAGTTCGCGGAAGGTGGATGATGTGGGTACCGATGGTAGAGCCAATGGCCGCATACTCTTCGCCCATCCGTTCGAAGGCCCAAACATCGTTGTATCGGGCTTCACGGGTGTTGGTGTCAGGCTGTTTCGAGAACCAATGTCCGACCAAATGAATCTTCTCGGCATCTTGTGCCGTAGCAGAAGATAGATTGGCGAAAACGCACCATCCCACCGCCAGGTGGAGAAAAAAAAGGCGTAGAAAACCAATACGTGGGGGTTTTCGCATTGAACATTGTATTAATTCTGTTGTAAATTTAGCACGATTTGAAACCTGTAGAATGAGAGTTGCCCAATTACTACCTGCTATTTTGTTGTTGTTTCTTGGTATGCAAACGCATGCTCAGAAAGAAGTTCGCTACTGTGGTCAGTCAGAAAAGACAGAGGCCCTCTTCAATAAATTTCCGCATTTACGGCATGAGGCTGAAGCGGCAGAGGCGCAACTTGACGCCGAAGAGGCTGCGCGACATGCCGGAGGGGCCCGAGACGAGGTGCTCTACATTCCGGTTGTTTTTCATATCATTCACGACAACGGTGATGAAAACATTAGCGATGAGCAGATTTACAGCGCCATGGAGGTGTTGAACAACGATTTTCGTATGTTGAACAGCGATCTAGGCATCGTAATTCCGGAGTTTGAGGGTATAACAAGTGATATTGAAATTGAGTTTCGCTTGGCAAAACGAGATCCGAATGGCAATTGCACCAAGGGCATTAATCGCATTCAAAGTGAGTTGACTTATGAGGGCGAAGAAGGCATGAAAAGCCTGATTCAATGGCCGCGCAACAAATACATGAATGTGTGGGTGTGCGCTTACGCTGCGGGTGCAGCGGGGTATACCTTTTTGCCGGCATCCGTGAACAGTGGACAAGGGGCTTCACAAGATGGCATTGTGCTTTTGCACAGTTACACGGGGGCGATTGGCACGAGCAATGTGCAACGTTCACGTACACTTACCCATGAAGTTGGGCATTGGCTCAATTTGCGCCATACCTGGGGCAGCGGCAATACGCCAGGTGTAGCATCGAACTGTGATCAAGACGATGGGGTTGAAGACACTCCCAATACTGTGGGTTGGCAAACTTGCAACCTTGCGGGAGAGACGTGCGGCTCACTCGACAACGTCCAAAACTACATGGAGTACAGCTACTGTAGCCGCATGTTCACGCAAGGACAGCGTTCGCGCATGCGCACCGCTGCCCAGTCGAGCACGGCACAGCGCAATCAATTGATTACACCAGCGAACCACATTGCAACCGGAATCTTTGAAGAAGGTTTGTTGTGCAATGCAGAGTTTTATGTGAATCAATCGGTAATTTGTGTAGGTGAAGAAGTTCAATTCTTTGATGATTCGTACCACGGTATTGTAGAGTGGACGTGGAATTTGGGCGATGGACAGGTTATTTCAGGGAGTGATCCTTCTGTTCATCGCAATCCTTTGGTTGTGTACAACGAGCCGGGTATTTATACTGTAACGCTCACGGTTGGCAATGGGAATGAGAGCATTTCTGAAGTGAAAGAGGCATTTGTACAAGTATTGCCTGCGGGAGCATTACCCAATCCATTTGCTGAAGGCTGGGAAGACGGGGTGAGCGAAGAGCAATGGTTTATCACGAATCAACACGACAACGAAACCTGGGAGCTTACCGGAGCTGCCGCCTTTACCGGTACACGTTCGGTGCGTATTCGCAATGTGAACAATGACTTTGAATCAAGCACCGATGAGTTGATTTCAAGCACGCTTGATTTGACGGGTGCGGTTTTGGCTACTATTTCTTACAAATGGGCTTACGCGAGTAAGGTTGATGAAACCGACGATCGCTTGCGGCTTAGCGTATCTAACGATTGTGGAGAGTCATGGTCGCTGCGCAAGTTGCACCGAGGATTTACTGACTTGCCAACCGTGGCTCCGCAAAACAGCGCATTTACACCAACAAGTACGTCACAATGGGCGCAAAACACCGTTTCGGTAACTGATTCAGCCTACATGGTTGAAAATTTCCGCTTCAAGTTTGAGTTTGAAGGCCGCGGGGGTAACAACCTCTACCTCGACGACATCAACATTCAGTACTTTACTGAAACTGATTTGGGCGTGAACGAAAGTGTTGCTGTGCAAAGTGTAACGCTTTACCCGAACCCACTTGCCGAGGGCAGCACCGCATTGTTGGAATTCAATTTGGCGGAGGCGATGCCGGTTCAGATTGATTTGATTGATGTGCTCGGACGTCAGGTGCGTCAATTGGTAAGCGAGGTGTACGCTTCAGGCGAACACCGCATTGCTCTGCAAGGCCACCAATTGAGCGCTGGGGTTTACCTTGTGCGTGTGCAATTGGGCGATGCAGTTACCACAGAACGCTTGGTAGTGCGCTAAGCGCAAGCCCTACACCACCTGAATAATGTCTTCTTCGATGAGTGGTTCATTGCGGTAACGCAACACCAGTTGAGCGGTTGCCACAACGTCTTTGCGGCAGTAAAGTTCAATGCGGTCGAGGTCACGCTCTTCATAGTACACACGCGCTACGTCGCTGCCATCGATATCGTCTTTGGGCGTTGGAATGCCGAAAAGCTTGGTAAGCAGCTTCAATGAGGTGTAGTGCTTATAATCGCCGAACTTCCACAATTCCATGGTGTCGAGGTGCGCAACGTCCCAAGGTTTTTTACCGGCAAGATCAAGCAATTCAGGCAAACGAATGCCGTGAACGAGCATACGACGCGCGATAAAGGGCAAGTCAAACTCTTTGGCGTTATGTCCACAGAGCAAGTGCTGCTTGGTGTTGAAGTGGTTATTGAGTAAATCGGCAAACTGTTTGAGAAATGCAGCCTCGTCGTCGCCGTAAAATGAGGTCATTCGAAAGCGTCGATCACCTTTCACTTGACGCATATAGCCCACCGATATACAGACGATTTTTCCAAATTCAGCATAGACACCGGCCTTTTCGTAGCTGTCTTCGAGGGTAACCCCGTCGCGTTCACGGAAGAATCTTGATTTATCGTCCCACAGCTTTTTCCAATCGGCATCGAGGTCATCGAACTGTTGCACAGCAGGCACGGTTTCAATGTCAAGAAACAGCACCTTTTCAAGGTCTACATAACGAAGCATAGTCTTTACTTTATCATCACGCCCTGCTCTTCAATGAGGGGCAACGTGATAAAATTAGCAGGTTCTACACTTCCCGGCACAAAAACATACTTTCTGTCGTACAAAACTTTGTCAACGTAGAAACTCACCCAATATTGGTTGCTCAATTTAAGTGCATCGGCCAAAACGGGCTCAATTTTTATGAATGATTTAGCCTCCATGTCGTCGTAAAAACGACGCAATTCAGTTGTTTCATAGCGGTTGTCTTCGAGCACACCGTATCCGTTTGAGCGGATGAGAATGTTTTCTAAACTTTCATTTTTTAAGTTGATCAGGTAGGCGTAGTAGTTTTCACCCCCCAGTTCATCGACTTCGCAAGCAATCGCCACCGCAACATCGGTTACCTTCGGAACATCAATATCTCTCAGCATCTTTCTTCGCTAATTTCAGGCCCATCGCAAGCCAGTGGGGCAAATCGCGGGTCATGTTTTCTTCAGTATGTTTTTCGTCGCGCAGGCGACCCATGCGCACAACAACCAATTCATGCTCAGGTACTACCACAATGTATTGGCCGCGCATGCCCCGAGCTGAAAAATGCCATGGTTCAACCTGTTGTGGCGCTAACCACCATTGAAATCCGTAGTGTTCAACGGGTTTCCCTGCCGTGTCGGGCGCGAAATGTGGTGTGAGTGAAGCATCGATCCATGCCTCGGTGAGCACGCTGCGCGCTTTTACATGACCTTGGTGAAGCATCAGTTGCCCAATGCGCGCAAAGTCGCGGGGGGTGGCATAAAATGCGGAGAAGGCTTTTTCATGGCCGTTTTCTCGATCGAGACTCCAATATGCATCGTGTTCAGCACCAATGGGTTGCCAAATGTTGGCGCTAAAGTAATCGCTAAGTGATTCTCCCGTCACCGCTGCCAGAATCTCAGCCAGGATCACGGTGTTGCCGCCTTCGTACTTCCATTCTGTGCCCGGAATCCCATCCACCCGATAGGGTGCCGTAATCTCCCACAAATTGGTGCCGAAATATGATTTTGCTTGGTAGCCGAACGGATTGAAGTAGCTTTCACCAAAGTCAATGTTTGAGCGCATTTGCAGCAAGTGCCGCACGGTGAGCTCGGCGTTTGAGCCTTCAGAAAAGCGCGGTAAATAACGACTCACGGGCGCATCAACTTCGATAAGCCCCGCGTCAACCGCGCGGCCAAATGCCAGTGAGGTAAAGCTCTTGGCCATCGAAAAAGCATTGATGACGTCATGGGCATCAAAACCTTGCCCATAGCGTTCATAAATCAAGGTGTCGCAATGCACGATGAGCAGCGCTGCCGTTTGAAGCGAATCAAAGTAGTGAATTTCAGAGGTGCTCAGCGCGGAATCAGGCATCAGTCGCTCAGGCCAGCTGGTGCTGTTACTCGCGGCCTCGACGGTGCGCACGTGGTGAAACCGCATGTCGTCGATATCGGGGCGGGGCTTTCCAATGAAATAGGTCGACGGCAAACCGCGCAGTATATGGTCGTTGCCCGTCACCAGCAAGAGCAAAGCAGCCAATAAAGGTACACCGATCAAAACATAAAGTATGCGACGCAAAATTTTCATGGGCGCGACGGGCAATTTTAACGAATGTAGCGAACCTGAGTAGATTTGGCGAACATTTTGGTATGATTTTACGTAAATTAAAGCATGCACAGGTTCATCATTCATGCCGTACTCTTTGTTTTGTTTTCGCCCTGTGCGGGCGGATGGGCGCAGTCGTTGAACGAACTGCGGGAGCGCTACCAACAGGGCAAGTATACCGATGTGCTTACATCGCTCTATGCCCAGGATGGCGCAGAGGCAGCCATGCTCAAAGCTGATGCGCATCAGAAGTTGGGTCAGTTCAACGAGGCTTTGATGCAATACAACCGCGCTGAAGAACTGAAGTACGCGGGCGCCGATTTGTACCTGCATCGCGGTATTTGTTTGTTTTCACTCAACCGATTTGATGACGCACAGGCTGATTTGTTGCTTGCGCGGGAGCAATGCCCCGGTGAATCACGAATTCCGTACTATTTCGCAGCAATGGCCTACCAAGAAAACGATTTCAAGCGGGCCACGTTGTATTTGAATGATGCACTCACGCTGGCACCCGATTATTTCGATGCCCTGTATTTGATGGGTGCTGTACATTATGAAATGGGTAAGCCAGCCTTGGCGCAAAAAGCGTTTCAGAACTGCTTAAATCTTCGAAACGATGAGCGCAGCAAGTTGAATTTGGCGACGATGATGCTGGAGCAGAAGCAGTACAAAATGGCTTTTGAGCATTTCGATGTTTTGGTTAATTCGAGCGATGATGAGGTTGCGCGCGATGCCTACTATCAACGTGGAGTGAGCCGATACGAAACACGCGACTTCAAAGGGGCGTGTGAAGATTGGGCAAATGCGGCTGATTTGGGCGACACAGATGCACAAACTTACGGCACCACACTGTGTGAAGGCCGCGGCAAACTGCGCAAACGAAAATCGGTGTACGTGGCATTTTAATGCGCGGCCAAATCGGCATCGAAGAGGTTCGCGATGTGTATTTTCAATTTTGCTTTCACACCATCGAGGTCTATTTCTTGACCCAGTTCGGCGGCCATACTCGTGACTTCTTTGTCGTCGATACCGCAAGGCACTATGTTTTTGAAATGATCGAGGGAGCTGTTCACGTTCAAGGCGAATCCGTGCATGGTCACCCATCGGCTGCACTTCACACCCAGGGCACAAATTTTACGCGGACGGTTGTCGCGATCAATCCACACCCCGGTTAGGCCATCGATGCGCCCGGCCGATATTTTGTACTCTGAGAGCAGTAAAATGATTGCTTCTTCAAGGGTTCGCAAATAGCGATGGATGTCGGTAAAGAACTGGTCGAGGTCAAAAATGGGGTATCCAACCAATTGACCGGGACCGTGGTAGGTGATGTCGCCGCCCCGGTTGATCTTGTAATATTGAAAGCCTTGTGCTGCGAGTTCTTCTGCATTCAGAAGCAAGTGCGCCTCATCGCCACTTTTGCCCAAAGTGTATACCGGAGGGTGCTCAACAAAAAGCAAGTGATTGATGGGCAGAGGACGCTCTTCACCATTGCGGCGTGCAATTTTGGTGGCGATGGAGGCCGCGAAGAGTTCTTCTTGATAGTCCCAACATGCTTGGTAATCCATCAAGCCTAAATCAGCATATTTGATGGTTTTCACTTGAGTGCAGTCAAAGCATTTTTGAGGTAGTCGATGGCATCGATTGACACAGGATCAACACCTGCGTTCTCGGCGAGTAACAAGGATAGCCAGTCACCGAGGTGGATTAAATCAAACACGCGTTCAGTGCGGTTTTTACCGAGTGCAATGATGTTTTCAACGGCGGCTCCTTTTTGTAAAAAGAGGGGTTCGGTGATGTTCATTCGGGCTACCGAACGGGGATGGTCATCGGCACTGCGCAACATCAAAACGGCAAAGCTGGCATTTCCGCCTTCCCAACCGACGAGTTCGTTGTGATTCATCTCGGGATAAACGTGGTGCCAACAGAGTTTTTTACTGTTTTCGTTGATTTGTTGACGCCAGCGAATGGCCACTCCTTCGTTGCGGTTTTCGGCGTAAATGATTGCGGTACGTGAGGCGAGTACATGGGCCAAATGGCTCGCGCGTGCAATTGTATCTGCTTTGTTTGTGCGTAAGAAGCGCGGCAAGTTTTCAAGTGCTGCAAACGCAGCGGCGCTTACAATGCCGTAGCTTTCAAGCACCTTCATGAGTGATACAGCAGAATACCCAAACTGTGATCGCGGGGGTTGTCCACCCGGAATTTCCAATACGTCTAATCCCTTTTCACGCGCCAATTCGGTGATTAGTCCGCCAGAGCTAATGCAGGCTACCGTGCAACCTTGTGCCAATGCATCGCGCATGGCCGATACGGTTTCTTCAGTATTGCCTGAATAGCTTGAAACCACCACCAGTGTCGAAGCTGAAGCAAAAGCTGGCAACAAGTAGTCATTGTTGATGATTACAGGCACAGCAACTTCATCTTGAACCAATTGCGCAATAATCTTTCCACCAATACCTGAGCCGCCAAGCCCGGTGACAATCACAGATGAAAAATGCTGGGTAGAGCCTTTCAATGCTGCATGCTGTGCATTGGTAAACGCAGCTTCGAGCTGCTCGGGGAAATTTTCGATGAGTGTGCGCATAATGATGCAATTTGAATGCAAAGGTAGCGCTCTCCGATGAATTGGTTTAGCGTATAATGGTCACATGGCCAGTGTACACCTGTTTGATGCGCTTTTCAACGGTGCTGACTTCAAGTTGCCAAACGTAAGCACCTCCCATAACGAAGTGGTCGCCACCTTTGAAATCGCCAATCCACCCTGCATTGCGGTCGGTTGTGTCGAAAACGGTTTCGCCCCAGCGGTCAACAATGAAGAAGCGATAACTCTGTATGGTGGCACCGCTGATGACGGGTTTAAAGACCTCGTTTAAGCCGTCAGCATCGGGTGTGAATGCATTCGGCACGTAAACCAACAATTCAGGCTCGAGGTCGTATTCGGCGGTTAGGGTGTCGGTACAACCGAAGCTGTTGGTTACGATTTGGGTGATTGAGAACAAGCCAGGCATGCTCAATTCGTGGTCGAATGAGGCTGTGCTGTAGGTGGTACCATCTGAGAGCAGGTACTCCCATGCGTCGGCTCCATTGGAACGATCGGTCAAGAAAAAGTAAGGTGCGGCCGATATGGGGGGGTCTGGTGAAATCACAAAACCCGCTTGTGGATTGGGGTACACTTCAATCAAATCGGTATAGGTAATGGCATTACTGCAGCCTTCATTCGAAACTACTTCAAGCGTTATGGTGTAAATTCCGAAATCTGGCGCGCTGAATTCAACGTCCGGCGTTTGTCCGAATTGGTTGCCATTGGCCGACCAACTCCACGCCGAGATTATTCCTTCGGCCACGGTTGAGATGTCGGTCAGCGAAGCACTGCCCAGCGCACAAAAACTCACGTTCTCCCAATCAAAATCAGCTTGTGGGGTTGCGTAAACAACTTGTTGAATAGAAGTTGTCGCACTGCATCCCGCTGTGCTTTCTGCGGTTAAGGTAATGGTGTATTGGCCAAATTGGCCATAGGTTGTGCTGAGGTTATTCGTGTTGAATGTGTTGCCTTGCCCATCATTCCAAGTGTAATTGAGGGCGCCGCCATCAGGAGATGAGCTGCCGTTTAGAATGGTAACCGCAACATCTTCGCAGGTTGGCGTTGTGTCGAGCTCAAGCAAAGGAAGCGGTGCTACAAATGCCGATTCTGTTGCGGTGTCGCTGCATCCTTCGGTGGTTGTGACAACCAGATCAATGGTCACAACACCCCAATTTTCAACAGGCACAGCGGGTGGTTGTTGCCCGGTTGCAAATTCTGCGCCGTTCAAATACCAGCGCCATTCGGCAAGGGGCTCACCGTTCGAAGTTGATGCATCCAAGAGTGTAAGTGCATCGCCTTGACAAATATCGTTTACCGTGAAGTCGGCCTCAGGTGTTGCGTATACGGGTACATCAACAGCGACAGTGCTTGTGCAGCCTTGGTCAGAAATGGCGGTGAAGGTTACGTTCAAGGTGGTCGGACCCGCAACACTGAACGTTGCGGTTGGTGATCCGCTTTGCGTACCCGCTTCGCCTAAATCCCAGCTGTAATCGACAATTGAGCCTGTTGCAATACTGCTTGAGCTTTCGAGTGAAAGCAGGGGTTGCCAGCATAGCACTGGAGGGGTGATCGAAGGTACAGGATTGGGGTGCACCAACACCGTCACTTGTGCCGAGGCGCTGCATCCATTTCCGTCGGTGAAACTATAGCTGAGGGGGTATTCGCCGTATCCGGCGGATGGTGTAAATAGGGTGCTTTCAACACCATTCAAGTTATAGGTACCGCCAAGTGGTAGGCCGCCAACCAAAACCGCATCGGCATCGGCTTCACAGAACGGACCAAAAGGCTCTAAAGTTACGGCAGGCAAGGGATGGATGAAGATCTCATCAGTTGCGGTGTTTGAGCATCCGTTGGCATCGGTGAAGGAGTATGAAACAGTGTAGTTCGATCCTGCCGGCAACGACGGATCAAACGCTGTAGCAGCAACACCATTGATTGCATACACACCGGTGTTGCCTTGAGGCCATCCGCCCGTTAGGGCGAAAACATCAGCATTAAAACACACTTCGTCAACCACATCGAGCAGCACTTCAGGCAGTTGGTTGATAACAACCTCGAGGGTTTCGGTATACTGGCAGTCGCTCAAAAAGCCAGTGACAATGATGTTCGTTGTTTGAGGAGCATCCACTTGATAGTTGCCACCGCCAAGGTCGGTGATAAATTCGGGGTGAGAGAATTGATAGCTTTCGGCACCCGAAACCTCAAATGTGCTCGACTCCCCGAAACACACGGGATCAACCGTCGTAATGTCGAAGGTGAACTCTTCAACCGTTATTGACTCTTCGCAGCTGATCAAAAAAGTGCATCCGTTGGGGTCGGTCATCACAAGGGTTGGACAATAAACCCCAGGAGCCTGATAGGCGTGGGTAGTTACTGTATTGTTGTCAGGGTCGCCCGATCCATCACCAAAATCCCAGAAGTAGTCGAAGCTTTGGTCAGCGGCGTTGTAAGCAGTATAGGTTACGTCAAACGGAGCGCAGGTAAACGGGTCGAGCGTAGTGGTATATGGCCCGATGACATTGGAGAGGTTGAAAATGTCAAACACAGTTGTTGTGTCATAGCAGCCAAAGCTGTTGCACACCACCAGCTGAACGTCATACACCCCAATCGAATAGGTGTGAAAAGGATCTAACCCGTTGCTGAATTGACCATCACCGAAGCTCCATTCAGAGCATACGATATCGCCGTCGGTGGTGTTTTCATACTGCACGCCGAACAGGCAATTGTTGATTTGCGGGGTGTAGGTAATTTCAGCGACCGGTGAAATGATGTTGACCGCATTGTCTTGGCAAAGGGTTTGTTGACATCCGACGCTGTTTTCAACTGTGAGGCAAACGGTGAAACTGCCATTTTGGGTGTAGGCATGTACAGGTTCGAACGCTGGGCTGGTATTGTTGGGCGTTCCGGGGTCGCCGAAATCCCAGAAGTAACCCACAATATCGCCAGTACTGGTGTTCTCTACGCTAATTTCTTCAGCAATGCATGACGGGTCGGCCATGATATTGAATCCAGGTATAGGTGGAGGAACCAAATCAATGGTTTGAGAGGCTGTTGAACTGCATCCAAACTGATCAGTTACAGTGAAGGTTGCACCGTAGGCGTAATCCCAAGGGGCGAAGAACTGATGAGTAGGGTTGAGTTCTGATGAGGTCGTTCCATCCGTAAATTGCCATGTGCCGTTGAGCAAGAAACTTCCTGTAGGTTCAAAACTGATGACCACATTGTCACAGCCATCAATGATGGTGGTATTGAAGCCGGCGAAGAACTGGTCGTTCCATACAGTAACAATGTCGTTGAAGGTTTGGGTGTAAGAACAGCCGCTACCATCGGTGGCGATAACAGTAATGTCGTAAGTACCCTGCTGCGTGTAAGTGACTTGTGGCCAAAAGTTTATACTGAAACCATAGGTGTTGAACGTTGTGCCGTTGGGACCAGTTGTTGTTACCTCCCAAATGTTTTGGGCATTGAGTTGAGCCACAGCGGATGTTCCGTTTCCAAAATCAATTTGCCAGTTGACATATTGGGTGCTGTTTGGAGACGAGAGAGTTGGCGTTCTTGGGGCACAGCCCGTGGCATTTGCTGCATTGAGCACAATAGGGTTTACAGACGTGATCACCGTTTCGGCAACGGGGTCGGAGCAACCGGTTTCAAAGTTAAAGGCCGTGAGCGTCACAGTGTAGCTCCCAGGGGCAGGGAAGGTGTGGGCTGGATTCGCCACATCAAGCACCAAGGGCGATCCATCGCCAAAATCCCAAACCAATGAATCAGCGCCGATTGAAGCGTCAATAAATTGTACGGTGTTCAAGTCAGAACATTCTTGTTGAAAGTCGAACAGCGCAATCGGAGGGGCAATGTAAATGTAATCTTCGAGGGTAATGATGGCGTTGCATGCCGTATTGTACACACTTAATGTGACGTCGAAAAACCCCGTGTCTTGGTAGGTGTAATTGATGCACTCATTCGGAAAAGAGGTGTTAAACCACGGCCCGCCAAAATTCCAAGCATAGGTTGTGCCTTGAACCATGTCGGTGCAAAACGTAATGGGTTCATCAGCGCATGAAACGGTAACATTTGCTTGAAAATCCGCGATTACCCCAGGCTGAACAATAATGTTTTGAGACGCCGAAACGACACTTGTGCAACCGCTTACGGTTTCAAGATAAACCTGCACGGTATAAATACCGGTTGCGTCATAGCTGAAAGCCGGATTAGTTCCGGTTGCATCAACAATCCCATCCCCGTCAAAGTCCCATTCAACATCCGTTACCTGCTCGGTCGCGCTTATCACAATATTATTCACCGGAACGGGCACTCCCGTGCAAATTTGTGCCGGCAAGCTAAAGTTAATCGTAGGTTGAGCTACAGTGATGTAGCCGGCTAGGTTTAGTGTATCTGTGCATTGCGCAGCATTCACGACCAAGGCCACATCATACGTTCCAAATGCATTAAAGGTGTAGCTTAAATCGGTGGTCGTTCCGGCAGATGTGCCGTTCACAATCCACTCATAGTCAACGATGTTTTGACCGCTACTGCTGTTCACAAAGTCTATCACTGCAGGCAAAGAACACGCAGCGGTGCTTGAACTTGTAAAGTTCGGTGTTAGACCTTGCAAAACGGTGATCGTTTGGTCGCCTACCGACTGACCAACACAATTTGACGAGTAAGTCGCGGTCATTACAGGCGTGTATGAACCGGGCGTCATGAACTGAAAGGCGGCAGTGGTGCCGGTGGCATCTTCAACCCCATCGCCATCAAAATCCCAAGAAATTTGAGCGGGAATAGGATTACTCGTGCTTGTGAATGTGACGTAATTGCCTGCGCAAACGATGCTTTCGTTGGTGGTAAACTGCGGTACGGGCGATTGCACCACTTCAATGGTTTCACAATGTTCAGCGATGCAGCCAATCGGATTTTCGACGGTTAAGCACACCTCGTAGTCATTAACCGCATTAAACGTTTGATTTACCGTGCTCAATCCGACGGTGGTTTGCGTGAACCCATTGCCGAAGTCCCAAGTACTGATGAGGCCAGTGCCGACCGAAGTGTTATCGAAAATAACATTTACCGGCGGATTGCAATCGTTCAGTGTGCTAGGTATGAAATCAGCTGCCGGTGAATCGCTACTTACGAATACCATTTGCGGTACTGAAACCGAATTGAAACACCCATTTTCATCTTCAACCGATAGAAACGGGGTGTAATTCCCCGCATTTTGATAACAAAACGAGGGGTTTTGTTGGTTCGATAGCGTGCCGTTCCCAAAATCCCATGCCCAAGACACAATTGCTCCGCCTCCAGCGATACTCGCGTCTGAGTACTGCACGCAGTGTGGTATACAGCCCGCGCTGTCATCTACTGAAATGGCGGCAGTAGGCGGTTGAAAAACGGTAATAAAGTTGGTTTCAGTAAGGGTTTCGTTGCTGTTGATCGTGAGGGTAACACTATAATTCCCAGCTTGGGCAAACACACCAATGTATTGGCTATCACTAGATGTAACTGAGGTGTTGTTTGGGAAGGTTACCACCCATTCATATGAGGTAATTGACGCTGCATCAGGTGTTTGAACGCTTATTACAACAGGCAGAGGGGTGCAGCCAGCGTTTGTATTGGCGCTGATGCTCAATTGCCCCGACATGGCAGTCGACCATGCGAGTAAAACCAATATTGATAAAAATTTAGTCAACGCGCAATCCCTTTCTTTCTAAAGATACTCCCTTCTCCGAATAAATGTACGAAAAACGTAACGAAAAGACGAAGCGGGGGCCGTAAGGGTTGCCCCTTGATGCCTTTTTTCGACCATTGGTGCTTTCGTAAGTATGTTGAATGCTGTTCGTCGCGGGTTCACTATTTTTGCCGTTCAAATCTTGAATCATTGTCATGCAGCAACTCAGCGAACAAGAGCGCATCCGCCGCGAATCATTAAACGAACTCCGCAATTTGGGCATTGAGCCTTATCCAGCCGCTGAGTTTAAGGTTACTACAACGGCTAAAGCACTCCAAGCTAATTTTACCCCAGATACCGAAGTCGCTCTTGCTGGCCGTCTCATGAGCCGCAGAATCATGGGCAAAGCGTCATTCGCTGAATTGATGGACAGTACAGACCGCATCCAAATTTATTTGAACCGCGATGTGATTTGCCCCGAGGAAGACAAAGCACTTTACAATACCGTGTTCAAGAAGTTGCTCGATATTGGTGATTTTATCGGCATTGAAGGACGAACATTCATTACCCAAACCGGCGAGAAGTCAGTTGAAGTGCAAAAGCTTACTGTTCTTAGCAAGTCGTTGCGTCCGCTCCCCATTGTGAAGCGCGACGAAGAGGGCAATATTTATGATGCGTTCACCGATCCAGAGTTGCGCTACCGTATGCGCTATGTTGATTTGGTCGTGAATGAGGGCGTACGCGACACTTTCCTTGCGCGCACACGCATCATTCAGTCGATGCGCAATTACTTCAACGATCACGGCTATTTGGAGGTTGACACTCCGGTGTTGCAGCCCATTCCAGGTGGTGCGGCGGCTCGTCCGTTTATCACACACCACAATGCACTTGATATTCCGCTTTACTTGCGTATTGCGAATGAACTGTATCTCAAGCGTTTGATTGTGGGCGGGTTCGACGGGGTGTACGAGTTCTCCAGAAACTTCAGAAATGAGGGCATGGATCGCACCCACAACCCAGAGTTCACCGTGATGGAGATCTATGTCGCTTACAAAGATTACAACTGGATGATGCGCTTCACCGAGCAAATGCTCGAGAAGATTTGCCTTGAGCTACACGGAACCACTGTCGTAAAGTTTGGCGACAAAACCATCGATTTCAAAGCGCCGTATCGACGCGTTACCATGGCTGCTGCGATTCATGAGCACACCGGGTTTGATATCTCAGCGATGGATGAACAAGCTCTCCGCGATGTTTGCAAAACGTTGCACGTTGAGGTAGACCCAAGTATGGGCAAAGGCAAGCTGATTGACGAAATCTTCGGCGCGAAGTGCGAAGGCCACTTCATTCAACCCACCTTCATCACCGATTACCCGATCGAAATGTCTCCGTTGTGTAAGCGCCACCGCGACAACCCCGAACTCACCGAACGTTTTGAGCTGATGGTAAACGGCACTGAAATCGCCAATGCATACAGCGAACTCAACGACCCGATCGACCAACGCGAACGCTTTGAAGAGCAAATGCGCCTCTCACAACGCGGCGACGACGAAGCCATGTTCATCGACAACGATTTCTTGCGCGCGCTCGAGTACGGCATGCCTCCAACCTCGGGCATGGGCATCGGTGTTGACCGCTTGGTGATGCTCCTCACGGGCAATGAATCGATTCAAGAAGTGTTGTTGTTCCCGCAAATGCGGCCAGAGAAAGCCTAAGGCTTCTCCTGTTGCTTCAAGGTAAATAGCTGCGCAGCGTCTAATCGCTCTTTGCGAAGTTCAAACGGTGCGTTCGCGTAGCGGTACCAGCCGCCGCGGGAGGTTAATGGTATGGCCACGGCGTTTTTCACCCCGAAATGGGCCATGTCTTCGCCCAATTGCCGCAGTGAGTATTGCTTCTGCGTGATGAAAATTTGTCCGGCGTGGTCACCGGTAAATTCGAGCACAACATAAAAGTGCATTTGCTCGGCACGGTCAGGCACAGCCGTCCCATTTTCCACCACGTAACGAAAGGCGTTCGGTTTGTTTTCTGCCTGAACGGCAGGATGCAGGGCGTGTGTGCCAGCAACGGCTTCCACAAAGCCCAATTTGGCATTGCTTGGTTGGGTAATGTTGAGTTCAGGAAGGGGCAAAACGAGGTAGATGTTTTCACCCGTGGGCTGCGCACTTGGATGGAGCACTTCAGCATCCATGTTGCGCCAAGCATACCGTTGGTATTGACCGCCGCTCGGAGCACGTAGGGCCTCTGAATCAACGAGGTTACGGGTGTCTTCAGCGCAACCGAAAAGAACTGAACAAGCTGCGAAAAGACTAAAGCACCGCTGACGAATCAGACGGAATGAAAGAAACCTTGGGTTGTTCATCGTACGTGTTGTTCATCCACGCATCAAACTGCGCCTTGACGAGGTTAAAGCTCTCCATTTGAGCGGCAGGAATGGGCTCCGATGCCGGAAACTCTTCACTCAAGTGGTCAACTTGCTGGCCGTTCTTCCAAAAACGGAAACACACGTGTGGGCCTGTTGCCAAGCCCGTGCTGCCTACATAGCCAATTACATCGCCTTGTTGCACGCGATCACCCGCTTTCACAGCGCGCTTGCTCATGTGCAAGTATTGTGTTTCATACGTGCTGTTGTGTCGTATTTTGACGTAGTTGCCATTGCCCGAGGTGAACGACGAAGCCGATACGGTTCCATCGCCTACGGCAACGATTGGCGTGCCATGTGGTGCGGCATAATCGGTTCCCAAGTGGGCTTTGTAACGTTTCAATACCGGGTGAAAGCGCTTTCCAGAAAAGCGACTTGAAATACGGCTGAATTTCACCGGTGCTTTTAGGAAGGCTTTGCGCATGCTTTCTCCTTCGTTATCGAAGTAATTGACCGCACCATCCAGCTCAAAACGATACGCTTTGCGTTCTTTGCCCTTGTGGGTAAAGCTGCATGCTAAAATGGTGTTTTCTCCAATGGGTTCGCCGTCAATGGTCGATTCTTCAAACAAAAGCTGAAAATGATCATCAGCCTGCAAACGGTAAAAGTCGATCGTCCATGCGTAAATCGAGCTCATTTCAGCCGCGATTTCAGGTGTAACGCCGATGTCAGCTAAGGTGTGGTACAACGAGCGTGTAATGCGGCCTGAAACGGTTCGGCGGGTTTTTTGAACAGGCTTCGCATCCGTCCAAACGGCTAAGCTATCTGCAATTGAGAAAACGACATATTCGCGGCGGTTTTTCTCGAAGATAAAGTAGTTCGGTGTGCTCGCAGAGTCTGATTCGAAGAGTGAAATCCACTTTTGCTCAGGTTTTATTTTGCGTACATCAAAGTGCGGATTGCACAGGTCAACGAGTTGCTCGAGCTGGGTCGGACCAACGCCCAATGGAAAGAGAACTTTTGATAAAACGTCACCCGGCTTGAATGCCCCTTCGACCACGTGAAAGGCATTGAAATCGAAGCCATACTGGATATCGGGTTCGGGTAAGTTCGCGAGCTGGTTGTGCAATAAATCAAGCTTTGGCTGGCCTGATCGGTCGCAACCGTTCATCAAACCCAATAACGCCACGAAGGCTAAAAATGTGACAATGCGAATCATAGCTTATACAGGTCTATTTTCGATTACGATCAGAAGTGCTGCAAGTTACATGAGGTTGAGGGGGGTGCCGAAGCGGTATGTTCACGCGATGTTCACGATCGTACGTTGAAAACCACCGATTCAACCCAGCCTTTGCCCCAATTGTCGAGTTCATCAGCAGACCAGACTTCAGGAAAGAAGACGCGTTTTTGAAAACGCGGAGGCAAATATTTTTGCCAGTTGGTGCCGCCGGTGGCGGCAATGTCTTCAGGATTGCGTTGGAGGTAGCGCACGGCCGACTTGTAATGAACCAAGGGCCAATTGACATTGACGTTGGTGTCAAGCCAACGCATGGCCGTAATCAACTCTGGATTTTTGCGCAATTCAGCAGGCAAAGCTAAAACGCGGGCGCGCAAATTTGTTTTGAAGAGCTGTTCAGCAAGCTGAATGAGCTGCTTGCTGTATTTGCGCTCAAATTGCTTCAGGGTGAGTGTTTTCTTTCCTGTTGAAAGTTCGGTAGCCCCTTTTTTCCAATAAATGTAGGCGTACATTTCAGGAATGTCGTCAACCGAGAAACCGCTTTCGTAATTGGGTCGCACGTCGGCTTCGAGCAAGCGGTCGAAGGTAGTCGAGTACATTTCAATCATGCGGTATTGCGCGCTTTGAAAGCCGCTGGCAGGCAGAAGCGACATGCGAAATTTGAGAAACTGCTCTTGTTCCATGCCATCGACCATGATGTCGAAGCTGCGGGTGAGGGCCTCGAAGTAGCGATTCACTCGGGTTAAACGGGCAACAAGAAACTCAACCGTGTTTTCTTCGCGGGCGCTGATTTGGCGAAACTCATGCAAAGCAAGTTTGAAGTATAACTCGGTGATTTGGTGGTACATGATAAAGATTTCTTCATCAGGAAACGGGGTCACCGGGGTTTGCAAACTCAAGAGGGTATCGAGGTGTATATAGTCCCAATACGTCAGATAATCAGCATAGAGCAAGCCATCGAGGTACGACTCGAGGTCTTGCCCCATTGCGGCGTACTTCGCCTGCAAGAGCTGAATTTTTTCGATAATGGCCGGATTTAACTCCATAGCGGTCGGGTGAATTGAGCCGCAATTTAAGAAAACCCGCGTGTGTGGAACTATTCGAGTCGTGCAATTGGATTGCGCAAGCCGCTGTATTCTACCATTTGCATTTTGATTGAGCCCACCAAAATCTCAGACTTCACGAGGATGGGGATTTTGTTAGCGTCATCGGTAATCCAAACCGTGAGGTCTTCTTCGCTTTTCCAAATGCGCCCTTTTTGAATCACAGGCACGAACTTCATGCAGCGGTACTTTCCGTTTCGCAATTTGATGGTTTCTTTGCCGGTGTACTTGATTCGCAAGGGATAAATCTCCCCGTCGATGAAAGTTGTAATTTCAAATTGGTCGCCAACTTTCACTTTCGACAGGTCGAGCGTGCGTGCAAAGTAAAAGCCTGAGAGGAGGTCTTGCACAAAGCTGGGCGTTATAAACTCTTCTTTTTCGTGGGTGCGTAGCGCACGTTTTGAAGGGTAGAATTGATAATCTTGAAAAATCTCATACCCACCTTCGTTGACATCGCGGATGAAGCGGTAGGGAAAAATCCCTTGCTTGTCGATGTAGGTTTCGTAGCGATCACGCACTTTAAAAACCCAATCAAAAGCACCCAAACTGCGGCCTGTACCCACAATGTGGTAAGCGTCACGTCCGCCAAATTTGGCTTTGCTACTTTTTACTTCGAGGATCGCCTCACCAGCGTCTACGAATCCGTAGTGTACACGGTAGGTTAGTTTTTCACCCACACCAAAAGCCCGGTTGGTCACGGTACGTAAGGCGTAATCTGGCAAAGTGTCGATTTTCGCCTTTTGTGGTTTGGTGCCTTGCGCCCAGCCGATTGGGCCGAGCAGCACGGCAAGGAGGAGTACTGCTATCTTTTTCATACCGATGTAATTGCAACATCTGTGCCAAAGCTGCAGTTGTGCAGCTGCGCTGTGTATTTAACGCAGAATGGGTAAGCGAAGTATCACCCGTGTGCCGCCATTTTCGCGGCTTTCGATTTCAATTGAGGCATGGTCGCTGTGCGAACCGGCAAAGAGCATCAAGCGTTCGCGTGTTACTTCCAATCCTGTTGAGCGATGCCCTTGCACCGGCGAAGCGGCGGCTGATGAAATTCCTACGCCATTGTCTTCAACGGTGAGTACGAGTTGATCATCCCGCCGATAGGCGGAAACCCAAATTTCGCCACCCCCTTTTGGCACGAGCCCATGTAAGATGGCATTTTCAACAAAGGGCTGCAGAATGAGGGGCGGAACCTCGCACGCAAGCAGGTCGTCGTTGGCTTCAAAGCGGTAGGTGAAGCAGTTTTCGTGGGTAAATTGTGCGAGTTCGAGGTACTGTTTGAGGGTTTCGAATTCTTCTTCGAGGCTGATGTTTTCTTCGCGTGAATTTTGGAGGATGGTGCGCATGAGTTTTGCAAACTGTGCCAATGCGCGACGTGCGGTTTTGTTGTCTTCTCTTGCAATTACACCCTGAATTGAGTTGAGGGTGTTGAAGATAAAATGGGGGTTCATTTGCAGGCGCAAAGCACGCTGCTCAATTTCTAGTACGTCACGTTCGAGGCGGAGGCGGTTGTTGCGTTCTTTGGCACGGCGCTTTACGGAGCGCAAGATCAACCAAAAAGCAGCAATGAGGATGACAAACGCAACTGCGACGAGGCTTATTTTGAACCAGTTTGTCATCCAGTAGGGCTCGAGAATAATCAATGTAACAGGGCGCGCTTCGGTGCAATGTTCGCCTTTCACACAAGCTTTCACCCGTAAGCGGTATTCACCCGGCGGCAGGTTGCTGTAGCTGACGCGGTTGTTTGTGGTTGGTGGACTCCATTGCTGTTCTTCGCCGACGAGCCAGTGGTGGTAGGTAATGTCAAGCGGGTAGGTTAAATGCACCGCATCCATTTGAAAGCTCAGGTGGTTTTGTTGGTAGGTGAGCACGAGGGTATCGGCGGGTTGCTCCCAGTCGCGCACAAAATGGCGTTGCGGCAGTTCGCGCAGCGGTCGGTAGAAGAGTTGCGTTTGGTTAATGACCACGTTGGGCAGCAGCATTTCGGCGTCGGGTTGGCTGCCTTCAGCGTTCCAAATTGAACAGCCGTCCATGGTGCCGAAAAAGATGCGCGAACCGCTGCCTCGTGCAATGGCTGCACTGCACACTTCGAGCCCGGCAAACCCATCGGCCCGTGTGAAATGGTCAACCCGTTGAATCGTTCCTAGATGGTCAAGTTGCCAGCGCATTGCGCCGTATGCTGAACCGAGCCAAAGGTTACCATAGGCATCGAATTCAATGGCGTACAAGACATACGGGGCGTGGGCGGGCGGGGTGATCAACTCAAATCCGTCTTCGGGTTTTCGGGTGTCGATTCGGCCAACCTCACCGCTTGACAGAGCAACCCAGATGAAGCCCATGTGGTCGACAGCGAGATCTGCTACTTGGTTTGAGGGCAGTTGAATTTCGGTGGGGTAATTGTTTATTCTGCCTGTCGGCAGGATGCAGCCAATACCGGCATCGCGGGTTGCATACCATACGTTATTTTGTTGGTCGACAGCGAGTGCAGTGATTCGATTGGCTGATAATCCGTTTGTTTGGTTTAGGATGGATGACCTGAACTTAGGTTGGTCGGGGCTTGAGTCGGGGCGTTCAGTGAGCTTGGTGATTCCTCCTCCGGCGGTGCCGATCCAGATGTTGCCTTGGCGGTCTTCAGCGAAGGCGCGCACCCAGGCGCCGCTGATGCCCGACTGTGCGTCGAGTTGTTGAATGGTGGTTTTGGATTTAATGAAGACGCCCTGTCCTTCTGTACCAATCCAGAGTCGGTTTTTTGAATCAGCGAAGATCGCTTTGGCTTTGAAGAAGCGGTCTCCGATGAGACTGTCTTGCTGAAGGGTGTTGTTTTTAAGCTGCCAAATTCCGCGGTTTCCAGCGGCGACGAAAAGGGTGCTGTCGGCCATTTCTGCGATGGCGTAAACCGGTTCAGCCAAGCGGCCGTTTCGGGTTGCCACATGCTGAAAGGGCAATTGACTGAGCCTTACCAACCCGCCGCCCGAAGTGCCTAACCACACATTGCCTTTGCGGTCGCGTAGTGCGCACTTGATGGCATCTACGGGGAGGCCTGACTCGCGGGTGTAGTTGTAAACGACAGCACCGTTCTTGCACACGATCACCCCGTTTTGTTGGGTGGCAAAAAGCATTTCCTGGTCTGTTCTTAATAGGCCGTCGTACACGATGTCGGGCAGGTTGCAAGGGTATGGGACAAGGTTGCTGTTTATCACCGTATACACGCCATTGCCATAGGTTGTTAACCCAATTTCATCATTTGGAAGGAGGATGAGTTTCAATCCGTAAATGTTGGGCGGTGCAACAGCGAAAGGGGTGGTTTCGAGGGTTGCATTTTGGCAGTTTAAGGTATAAATGCCAGTGGTGCTGCAGGCATAGAGTTCGCCATTGGGATGCAGCATGAAATCCATAATGGGGTCGACATGGGCAATCGCGGCATAGCGTTTGGCCTTCAAGTGGTGGGTCGTGAACGCGAAGAGGCTATCGTCGGTGGAGACGAAGAGCATGTTGTTTTTGTAAAATGCGAGTGCGTGGATGTTTTTTGATCGGGTGTGTAGAACTTCGACCTCGATTTGCCAGCCGTTGTATGCGGCCAATCCTTTGTCGCTTCCCAACCACATGATGTGATCGGGAGATTCGGCAATTGCAGCGATGCGATTTCCAGGCAAGCCGTGGCTTGTATTGATAACCGAGAAGGTATTGCCGTTGAAACGCGCCGCGCCACCGCCTTCAGTGCCCAGCCAAAGCGCGCCACGGTGGTCTTCAAACAGGCATTCGACCTGCGATTGGGGCAGGCCTTCATTGAGCGAGAATACGCTGATTTGCCCGTCTTGCGCTTGCGAACCGTGTGCAGTCAATGCAAGCAAGGAACACATCAATAAACGGTGTTTCACGAAGAAGCACAAGGGCTTACCAAGCGTGAAACGATGAAAGTGATGAAGCTGCAGTGTTATAAATCGCTGAACAGATGACGCATTAAGAGATGGAATCAGATTCACAATTACACGAAGTGAATAAACCAATGGCTTTGTATATGGGGCAATGGAAATTGTTTTCGCGAGGTGTTTATAGCGTTGAGCATATTGCCATCGGTAAAGAAGTTGCGATTGTGTATATAGCGTTTCTTATCGCAATTTCACTACGGTTCCGGTGGGAGCCTCTTTGCCGGGTACCATGCCGTTCAGTTTGTAAAGTTTTTTGAGCTTCACACCGTGTTTTTGCGAAACATCCCAAAGTGTTTCTCCTTCTTGGATGGTGTGGTTCGCTGCTTTGGCGCGCGCCCTTTTGGGCTGCAGGTATACAATTTCGCCTTCAGTAAAGCGGTAGTTCTTGGGCAAGTCGTTGTATTTTCTGATTTGCCAGTCGAGCATATCGAGTTCGTTCGCGATCGATGCGAAGGTATCACCGGCTTTTGCAGTAACGAACTTGATTCGGTTGTCGCTGAGTTGGATGTTGCGGCGATTGGCCAAAGTTACGTCGGCAAACGCATCATCGGGGTCGGCTTTTCCGCGTGCTTTTTTGCGGTCTCTTGCAGTTCGTGGTGCCTTAGATTTCGGCTCAACCTTGGCGGTAACCCCGTTGAGCATTGCGAGTCCTTGTTGATCGAATTGCGTGAGGTTATTGTCTTCAATGATTTTAATGAGTAGCGACGCGTACTTTGGGTTGGTAGCATAGCCACATTGCTTGAGTGTATGTGCCCAGCCTTTGTAGTCGGTGATTTCGAGTTGAAAGAGGGGTTCGTAGCGTTTCTTCTTCAAGAACTCAGAGTGGTCGGCATACGATTCGCGGGCGTCGTTGTACTTGCGAAAGCACTCGCCTTTGGCATCATCGTCGTGGTACACTTTTTTTCCTGTCCAATCGCTGTGGCACTTAATGCCAAAGTGGTTGTTTGCTTTGCGGGCGAGTTCGCTGTTGCCATCGCCGCTTTCAAGAATTCCTTGGGCCAGGGTGATGCTTGCGGGGATTTTGAAGAGCACCATGTTCTCAACAGCAACGTCTTTCCACATGCCAATGTATTCACCGCGTGTGAGTCGTGTATCGTCGTTTGCTTGTGCAGCAAGCGCAAGCAGCGCTAAGAAAATGAAAAGGACTTGTTTCATTGCACGTCGTAATTCGCCACGCACTAAATTAAACGGAGAAAACAGGCCTTCGCGTGCGTTATTCACAAGTTATTAACACAAAAATGTGTCAATCCAGCAAGGTTGTAACTTTCGAGAATGCTAGCACAACACACGATTGATTTTATTCAAGATTTAGCGGCGAACAACAACCGCGACTGGTTTCATGGTCAGCAGAAGCGCTATGAATTGGTGAAGGCCGATTACAAGCAGTTGGTTTCGCGCATACTTACTGAAATGCAGCAGCACGATCAAACCTTAGCTGTGCTCGCACCGAAAGACTGCTCTTTTCGCATTGCACGTGACATTCGGTTCTCAAAAGACAAGTCGCCTTATAAAACGAACTTGGGTATCGGGTTGTCAACCTACGGTAAAAAATCGGGCATGGCCGAGTATTACGTCCACATTCAACCCGGCGCAGCCTTTGTAGCGGGGGGTATTTACCAGCCCGATGCGGCGCAATTGCGCAAGATTCGTCGTGAAATTGATGTGTTCAGCGAAGATTTGGAGGCTGTTTTAGGGGGTTCCGACTTCCGTCGGATGTATGGCGCGCTAAGCCGTGAAGACGTGTTGAGTCGTCCGCCCAAAGGATATAACCCTGATCACCCGGCTATTGAACACTTGAAACTGAAGCGTTTTATTGCAATGGCTCCCTTGGAAGATCGGTGGTTTACGCATGCCGATTTTGTTCCGCATGTTGTAACGCAGCTCGCAGTGCTTAAGCCTTTGCTTGATTTTATCAACCGCGGCTTGCGGGCTGACGACGAAGACGAGCTTTAGTTTGCGTTGGGCAAGTCGAAATTGACAGTACGCGCGGTGTCGCCGGTTTCAGTGAAAAAATACCACATGCCAACCTCTTTGTCGGCCGTATATTGTCCTTTAATGCGGGCTTGGCCGTTTGCATAGTACACGCGGTACAAACCTTCTTGCTTTCCATTGTCGTAATAATGTGTGCTCCAAGGTGTACCATCGGGATGAAAGCTGTTCCATTCGCCTTGGCGTTGGCCATTTTGAACGGTACCAATGGTCATTTGCTCGCCCGTTTCGTGAAAGCCGATTTCAACGCGGTTGAGGGAGTCTGATCCTGCGTAGCGGTATACGAGTTTGGGTGCATTATTGGCATGTGAAAGCACAACATGATCGGTGATCACCGGTGTTTCAACTTGGTTTTGCGCGGGTTCTTGCGCAGATTGTTCACACGCAGCGAAGCAACAGGTTGCAGCGATAAAAAGGAAGACCAAAGACCTCATTTTTTTCGATTTATGGTGTAGTTGACCAATTCGCGCAGCGATTGACGCGCAGGCGAATCAGGGAACGATTCGAGCAATTCGAGCGCTTCTCGCGTATAGGTTTCCATGGCGTTTTGGGCATATGCAATGCCGTCAGAAGCGAGTACGAAGTTGATGACTTCACGTACTTTTTTCGGGTTGTCGCTGTGGCGGCGCACGGTGTTTACAATGCGGCGACGGTCGCTGCTGCTGGCCGTGTTAACCGCGCGAATGAGCGGCAAGGTCATTTTGCGCTCTTTGATGTCGATTCCGGTTGGTTTGCCGATTTCAGCAGCGCTTCCGTAGTCAAACAAGTCATCTTTGATTTGGAAGGCGATGCCCACTTTTTCGCCAAACAAACGCATCTTTTCTTGAATCACAGGGTCGTTTGAAGTCGATGCTGCGCCTGCTTCGCAGCACGAAGCAATGAGCGAGGCGGTTTTTCGGCGAATGATTTCGAAGTAAGTTGCTTCATCGATGTTCATCTTTCGCGCCTTCTCAATTTGGAGCAACTCGCCTTCGCTCATTTCGCGCACGGCATGGCTCACGATGCGTAGCAAGTCAAAAGCCCCTTTATCAACCGACATCAGCAATCCGCGGGAGAGCAGATAGTCGCCAACCAAGACTGCGATTTTATTCTTCCAAAGTGCGTTGATTGAGAAAAATCCGCGCCGCGTGTAGGCATCATCTACTACGTCATCGTGCACCAGAGTTGCGGTATGCAAGAGTTCAATGAGCGATGCCGCCGTAAAAGACCGGTCGTTGATGGTGCCGCAGAGTTGAGCAGAAAGAAAAACAAACATCGGGCGCATTTGCTTGCCCTTGCGCTTGATGATGTAGTGGGTAATTTTATCAAGCAGGGGTGTACTGCTCTTCATCGACTGCCTGAAATGATCTTCGAAGAGATCCATTTCTTTTGCGATTGGCGCTTTTATGTTTTCGACGTTTGATTTCATTTCGACAGCGGTCAAAGTTAGCCCTTTTCACGACTGCATGCATGGTGGGGAGGCATCCATCCTGCCGTTAGGCAGAAAAAAGAAAACAAAAGTTACCGATGAAAGTGCGCATGTGCGATGAAAAAGCGGCAGAACCTGCCTTGCAAACCTTATTTTTGCCCTAAATACGAGGCATGATATTATCGATGACGGGCTATGGTAAGGCCGAAGGAACCCTTGGGAACCGAAAATTTACCTTTGAAATAAAGTCGCTGAACAGCAAACAGCTCGATATCAGCGTTCGCATGCCATCGATGTATCGCGAGAAAGAATTGGAGCTGCGCACGTGGCTCACCGAACGTATTTTACGCGGCAAAGTTGATGTAAACATTTTTTACGAAGCTGAGGGTGGTGAAAAGCGTGTTTCACTCAATCGTCCGCTTATGGAGGCCTATGCGAAAGACTTGCAGGAGGTTGCAAATAATTTGGGCCAAACAAACCCTGACTACATTTCAGCTTTGTTGCGCATTCCAGAAGTGCTCCGTCCTGAGCGCGAAGAATTCAACGAGAACGAGTGGAATGAGATCATGGAATTGGCCTTTGCAGCATCGGCGTTGTTTGATCAGTACCGTGCGCAAGAAGGTGCAGGCTTGTATGCTGAGTTCAAGGAGCGTATTGAGCATATTTTGAAGTTGGAGCGTGATCTTACCCCGGTTTTGGAGCAGCGTGTGAAGCGCATCAAAGAGCGCTTGATGGGCAATTTGGAAGAGCTCATTGATCCAGATAAAATTGATCGCAATCGCTACGAGCAAGAGGTGATTTACTACCTCGAGAAGCTCGATGTCTCAGAAGAACGTCAGCGTTTGATTGCCAACTGCACATATTTTTTGGAGATCATGGACGGCGATGGCTACCAAGGCAAGAAGCTTGGCTTTATCACCCAAGAGATTGGCCGCGAAATCAACACACTCGGCAGCAAGGCCAATGATGCTGAAATTCAACGTTCAGTCGTTATCATGAAAGACGAGCTAGAGAAAATCAAAGAGCAAGTATTGAATGTCTTATAACGAGCAAACGGGACGATGCATCATTTTTTCTGCGCCCAGCGGCGCTGGAAAAACGACCTTGGTTCGTCACATTTTAAAAGTGCGCGGTGATTTGGCGTTCTCGGTTTCGGCCACGAGCCGCAATCCGCGTGGGCAAGAACAAGAGGGCATTGATTACTATTACATGACCCCTGAGGCCTTTCGCACGCAAATTGATGCCGATGCTTTTGTGGAGTGGGAAGAGGTTTACCACGACCAATATTACGGTACCTTGAAGTCGGAGATTTTGCGGATTTGGGGCAATCAACAGCACGTAGTTTTTGACGTTGATGTAGAGGGTGGCGTGAGCCTGAAGCGGGTGTTTGGTGATCGTGCTTTATCGGTTTTTGTGCAACCCCCTTCGTTGGAAGTCCTTGAAAGCCGCCTTCGCTCGCGGGGCACAGAAAGTGAAGCGAACATTGCCAAACGCATGGCCAAAGCCGAACGCGAATTGACCTATGCCGATCACTTTGATCACATTTTAGTGAACGATGACCTCGAGCGCGCAAAACAAGAGGTTGTTGATTTGGTTGAACGTTACTTAAGCAAGCCATGAAGATGCGCGTAGGCTTGTACTTTGGCACCTTCAACCCGATTCACATTGGTCACCTCGTTATTGCGAATTTCATGGCAAACCACACCGATTTAGACGCGGTATGGATTGTAGTGACCCCGTACAATCCGCTCAAAGAACGCAGCGAATTGTTGCCCGATGCGCACCGCTTGCAAATGGTCAAACTGGCGATCCTCGATAATCCGAGACTTGAGGCCAGTGACCTGGAGTTCGACCTTCCCCAGCCCAATTACACCATCAATACGCTTGATCACTTGCAGGCCAATCACCCTGACGTTGAGTTTGTGCTCATCATGGGTGAAGATAACTTGCGAACCCTGCACCACTGGCGTGATTACAAACGCATCATCGCATCGTACGACCTTTTTGTGTATCCGCGAACGCTTACAGATGGCGAAATTACAGGTGATATAGATCCTTCAGTGAGTTTGGCGCGCGTGACCAAAGTCGACGCACCCATCATTGAAATATCGTCAACCTTTTTGCGCAACGCCATTCAGGCGCGCAAAGACATTCGCTACCTCGTACCAGATACGGTGATTCACTACATCAGTCACCACTATCTCTACGAGAAACCCGAGTAATCAATAAGCACTCGATGGTTTCGCCGTAGGTCAAATTCCTACAAAAGAGTAAGACACCGTCTGACAATCATCGCCTTGCTGTGCCCGTAGAAAAGGGCATACAATAAATGATTTCGAAAACGATGGATGCTATCTTACTGCGCTTTGCCCTTGCTGCGCTGCTTAGTTTGAGCCTGACTCGCGCCTTGGAAGCGCAAGAGCTTCAAGCGACCCTGAGCGGACCGGCTGAAAACCTCATCAACGAGGAAGTTTGCTTCAATGTAAGTCTTGAAAATATCGGCGAAGTGGGTTATCAGCCCTATTTGCGCGTGTTTTTACCCCCGCAATTCACCCCTGCAACCTTCTCTGCAAAGTTCATGGGGCAGTCGCTGTCAACGGTTGTGAATGCCGGGGTATTTACTGGAAGCACTTTGGTTGATGGCAACTTACCTGTGGGCGATCCCAACCGCAACGTAACCGGCGAAAGCGGTGAAACGTTGTTTTTGGTGAACCTGCCTGTAGGTGCACTTGTGGCCGATGGCATCATCCTCAATGTTGAATTTTGCGCAGTTTTGGGCGGTGCGAGCGCAGCCGTAGGCACCCCGGTGCAAATCGAAATCGCTCCTGTGTTTCGTTATGGCGACACCGCAACGGGCGATAACGGCTCGTTGCTCGGAGGTGCTGTAAACACATCGGTAACGCCAACGCTCTACCGTGCGGCGATTGTTGCTGATCCGGCTGATCTTGTCGGAGGCCCGTGTGTAGGCACTCAAGTTGACATTGTGGTCGATGTGGCTACGCAGCGATTGGTAACCGGACTTCAGATTCAGGCACAAATGCCTGCCAACTTCCATTACGTTGCGCTACTTGCAAGCACACCCGGTTGTGTGGTACAGCAGCAACCCACGGCGGGTAACGGCGGCACATTTGCCATGCTCTGCAACAACGTCATGGGAACTAATGCAACAGCAGATGTCACAGCCAGCTTTATGGCTTATCCGGCCAATGGTTTGCCGCTTACTTCATGCGATAGTTTGGTGATTGAAACGCCCATGACGGTGGTTTCGAATCAGGTTGCGTCGCAGAGCATGGTGCAGCGAACCAAGGCTTACCACATGACCTTTGAGCCGCTTGCACCGAGCGAAGACCCGCTTCCTGGTAGCACCGTGAGCCTGGGTGTTCAATTTGGGGTTTCGGCTTATGTGCCCGGTATTGAAGCGCTCGCATTCGATTTATTGATGCCCGATGGCCTCAGCTACGCCGGCAACGCTTTGTTAAACGGGGTGCCCGTGAGTGCCACATCGGTCGTAGGGCTCGGCAACGGCACTGCACAACTCATTTTTGACGTACATGCCATTCAAGGGTTTGATTTTTCGCCCTGCTCGGGCGGATGGTTGACTTTTGACGCGACCATCTTAACGAACTATGCGAATGGCGATTTAGTCGCGGCAGGTGATCAGCTCCTCGCTGAAGGACAGGTAAGCTATACCTTAACAGGAAACGCAGCTCCCTGTGTTCGTCCGTTTGCCGTTGGATATAGTATTCCCGCAGTGGAGACCGCGAAAGAAGTGATTTCTTCACCCGCCAATGGCACCAATTATGTGCCAGGTGAGCTGGTGACCTACCGTTTGACCATGACCGTGGATGCAGGTAATGCATCGAATGTAATTATTGAAGACTTTTTTCCCATTCCAATTCACCAAGTTGGCGACATCAGCCTCGTTTTTGGAGAAGACATCGAGCTTGCCACGATTGACAACAGCGGTGCCACACCCTTGAGCATCTCGGTAGATGAAGATCGCAACCGCTTAGTTATTGCTTGGGGCGATTTGAGTTCACCAGCAGTTGGGGTGCCTTTGGTACTCGCCGTTGACATTCACATACCGGTGGTTGCTGAGCCGTTTGCACCGGGTTTACAACACACCAACTTCGCACGTTTCACGTCAAGTAACGCTGCCGCGAACAGCGTGTCATCGCTTACCTACACAACCATTCAGGTAGGGGCACCCAAGCTCGTAATGTTTAAGGGCGTTTTATCTTCAGATCAGCCTGCTGCTACGTATTCACCCATTCAAATACCTGTAAACGCGAATGCAAATCATATCGATGCTTACGATTGGGTAACCTTTCGAACAACACTCACCAATGATGGCGACGCTCCTGCATACGATGCAACATTGACATACTTCCCACCGGTTAATCGCCTAAATAATTGTGAGTTGCTTTCAGTAAAGAATGCGCTTGGCACCTCAATGCCTTACACCGGAAACTTGTTTACCACCGGATTAGTGATTGAAGAGATTCCGAAGTTTCAGGTGGGTAATACGGTGAACCGAGCGCAAGTTGAGTACCGCTGTCGGGTAATGTCAAGCGCCGAAGCGCGCGAGAACATCATCAATACTGCGCAAGTCAATTATGTCAGTGTGCCCGGAGGCAGTGATTTCTTCACACCCCTTGAGAGCAGCTGCACGATTTCCATTGCGCGCCCTGAAATTCAAGTCAACGTCATTGACGTGCAGCCAGGTTATGCTCCAGCAGGGCAAGTTCACGTGGGTGAGTTGGTGACTTTTGAAGTGTTAATGCGCGTGCCCGAGGGCATTACCCGCACCAGTACCTTTGAGTACACCTTGCCTGAAGGCATGGCTGTTGAGGCATTTGTGTCGTTGGGGGCTCCCATCGGCGTGACTTATGGCAACGGTGCACCATCACAAATTATCAATGGGCTCACCATCACCGATGTTGGCGCGGGTGTTCAGAATCAGCGCCGCCGGCTTACCATGCCCTTTGGCAACATCACCAATACGAACTCGAACAATGGCGTGCACGAGTATGTGCGCGTTGTGTTCACTGCAACGGTGCTCAACACCGATGTAAACCAGAATGGTTATGTTTTGACCTCAGATGCGCGCATGCGTTATTTGAATCCGATCAGCGGGGCCTTTGTCAACGAAACGGCAGCGCCGCAATTGACGGTGGTAGAAGCCGAGTTATTCGCTGATGTGAGCTTCTTTGAGTCAGCGTTGTTGCCCTCGGGTCAAACCTTTGTAACGGTTACCGTAGGCCATGAAATTGGATCAACCGCCACGGCATTCAATGTTGATTTGTTGAACGATTTGCCGCTTGGCCTGCAGTTGGTGCCCAATTCGTTCATCACCGAGTGTGATGACCTATATGCGATGTTTCCACAGAACAGTTTCGGTGCCATTGAGGCACGTTGGGACAGCATTCCGCTTGGGGTTACGTGTGAGTTTGTGTACGTAGTTCAGGTTGTTGATGCTTTTCCACCCTGCACGCAAGTCGACAACTGCGCCTTGGTTGACTTCAGCAGTCTTTTTACCGCTGATTTGGCTTCAATGGAAGTTGCACCAGCAAATCCATTAGGTGTGCGCCGCACAGGTGATACCGCACATGTTGGTGGTGCATTGAACGATTACACCCGCACAGCATGCGGCACCGTTGAGGTGATCGCTGCAAATTTGAACACCCCACAAATTAGCGGACCCACCGAAGTGTGCGCCGGCAGCCCGATCACCCTCAACATTCAAACCTACTCAGGTGCATTTGTTGAGTATGTATGGACGAAAGACGGCGAACCATTAGCAAACAACAGCAATGAGCTTCAAGTAGCTTCAGCTTCGGCAAACACAGCAGGCAGCTATGCCGTAAGTGTGCAGGTTGGAGCCTGTGAAACAGCTCCTTCGCAAGTTTTTGATTTGGTTGTGCATAGCAATCCAGTTGTGAATGTTCAAGACTTGATTTTGCCTTGTGCGAATGGCTTTGACGACGCTGAGCTCACGGCCAATGTGAGCAACGGCAGTGGGGCGTACACCTACAACTGGACTGGTCCGAACTACATTTCGAGTGATGCTGTGGCAATTATTGCCAATGCCTCAGCAGCAAATACGGGTGTATACACCTTAGTCGTAAGCGACAGCAACGGATGCACCTCAGCGCCAGCCTCGGCCTTGGTTACTATCACCACAGCGCCGGCATTGCCAGTAATTCAAAGTGGTGCAGCGGTTTGCGAAGGTAGCAGCTTCACCTTAAACACGGCTGTTTACGCCGGTGCGCAAAGCTACCACTGGCTCACCCCAAGTGGCGAAGTAATTACAGCGGCGCCATTTTTTACGAATTCCAGTGCTGGCACAGCTGACACGGGCGATTACAGTGTTTGGGTGCAACTGCAAAATTGTAGCACTGAACCCTCTTTTGCGGTAGCGGTAGCGGTTACAGCGAATCCAGCAGCCCCGGTGTTCACCGCGACTGCAACATCCTTATGTGCCGGTGAAACACTCACTTTTACCACCGACGCAGTGGCAGATAGCTACACCTGGACAGGTCCTAACGGTTATGTCGCATCCACCGCCACACCTCCGGCCGTTGAGGCCGCGAACATCTTAGCAAGCGGCACTTACCAACTTGTGGTGAATAACGGCGCATGCCAATCAGCGCCTTACACGGTTGAAGTGGTGGTGAATCCGCTTCCTGCAGCGCCTGCAGTGAGCAGCAACAGTCCGATTTGTGCCGGCGACGCTTTAGAGATTACCGCGAGCGCAGATGGAGACGCTTACACGCTCGTTTTCCCCGATGCATCAACCGATGTTTCGTCTACGGGCGTTTGGGTCATCAACAGCGTCACCACCAGTGCATCGGGGGCCTATTCGGTAGCTGTATTTGACGGTTTGTGCTGGAGCACGCCTTCGGCACCACTTGCTGTGCAGGTTGACATGATTCCTGCTGAGCAAGCATACGCCGGTGCCCACGTCACAGCATGTTTGGATGGCCTCGCAGTGGTTCAAGCCGTAAACGACCCCGCCTTGCAAGGGGTGTGGTCGGCGCCTAACAATGACCTTACGTTCGGGAGTCCGAACAGCAGCGTATCAACAGTGAGCGGCATGGTTGCTGGCGAAACCAGCTTGGCAACCTGGTCTTTGTGGAATGCGGGTTGTGGTGTTTACTCAAGCGATGAGGTTGTGGTTTATGCTCCGTTATTGCCCGAAGCCTTTGAAGATTATTTTGAATTGATTGAGGGTGAAGGCGTACCCTTGAATGTAGTGGCCAACGACGAACCAGGCCCCGTAGCCTATAACCTGCAAATCATTACGCCACCAACCTTTGGTGAGGCACAGGTGGTTGAGGGTCAGAACATCCGGTACATTCCTGATGCCACCTTCTCAGGTACCGATGAGTTGGTGTACCGCATTTGCCTCACGGCTTGTCCTGACATGTGCGACACCGCCATCGTGAAGTTGCGCGTGTTCCCATTTTTGCGGATACCCGATATCATCACGCCGAATGGCGATGGTGTGAACGACGTGTGGGTAATTGAGGGCATTGATCGCTTTGAATCGACTGAGTTGTTCATCTACAACCGTTGGGGCCGCGAAGTGTATGCCGCCAACAACTACGCCAACGATTGGGACGCCCTTTGGAACGGCCAACCGTTGCCCAATGGCACGTATTTCTATGTTTTAAACAACCGCAGTACAGGTGAGAACCTCGGACGTGGTTACATCACCGTACATCAATAAGCATCGTCATGAACTTGAAAATGAAACTTCTCAGCGGCATAGCTGCAATGGCGAGCCTCGTAATCACGATGCCCCTTGCTGCACAGCAATACATGGGCAACACCCAATTTTTGTGGAATCAAATGGCGATCAATCCCGCATTTGCGGGTTCACGTCAAGCGTTAGAAACAGGCGTTTTTTACCGCAACCAATGGGCCGGAATGGAAGGGGCTCCCACCACTGAAAACGTGTTTGTGCACGCCCCATTGGGCAAGCGCGGACTGGGTGGTGGCCTGAATTTTATGCGCGACCGCATTGGCATTTCGCAGCACGTAGGCGTGCAAGGCAGCTTGTCATACAAACTTCGGTTTGATCAAGGCACTTTGGCTTTTGGCTTATCGGGCGAGTATGGCGTTCAGCAGTACGATTGGACGCGCGTTGACCCGTACACCGCGGGTGATCAAGCCATTCCGATGGCCGACCTTGCGGCGAGCCAATACAACTTTGGATTTGGTGCATTCTTTTTGAATGAGCACTTTTTTGCTGGTTTCTCGGTGCCGCGGTTATTAGAAAACAGCACCCGTTTTGATAACAACGAATCAGCGATGGAGGCCATTTTCACAGCGCGTCGACATATTCACTTCACGGCGGGCGGATTGATTGAACTTTCAAAGCAGGTTGACTTGCAGCCGGTTGCTATGCTGCGCTACGTTGAGGGTGCCCCATTTCAGATTGACGCGGGGGCCTTGTTCCGAATCAACCAGGTGATTTGGATTGGCAGCACGGTGCGTGTGGGTGATGCAGTCAGCTTAATTTTTGACTACGACATCAGCAAGCAATTGCGTGTAGGCTATGCCTACGATTACACCCTCACTCGTATGCAGGGGCACGCAGGAACGCATGAATTTTTTCTCGGCTATGCCCTTCGCAAGAAGCGCGATGGCTACAACCACCCTCGATTCTTTTAAGCATGAAACGCACGATCACCCAATTTTTGATGATTTGCTTTTTGAGCATGCCGATTTTGGCTTCAGCTCAGGTGAAAAAAGCTGATGAAGCATTTAAGCATCACCATTACGATGAAGCCATTACCCTATACGAGCAAGCCATTCGCCGTGACCTCGACAATGATCATGCCATAACCAACATGGCTATCGCCTTGTGGCGTACCAACCGTTTGTTGCAGGCTGAGTATTGGTTTACCCGCGCAGCGCTGATGAACGAAGACCCGGAGGTGAAACTCATGTTTGCGCAAGTGCTCATCGCCAACGAAAAGTATGGCGATGCCGCACAGTGGTTGACCAAGTACATGGCCGTTCAAACCGATGATGAAAAGCTGCATCAAGCCCGTCAATTGCACGCATGGTGCACGGGGCTCGAGGCCGGTGCACAACCGTCAAACGACTACCGCGTGCTGCCTTTGGAAATCAACAGCACCTCGCTCGATTTTGCCCCTTTTCTGCACAAAGGCAAGCTCTACTTCACAACCAACCGCAAAGGCGTGGTGAAGCGATCAGGCGAGTATGACCCATGGACCGGTGATCGGTTTACCGATGTTTTTGAAGCTACACGTTCGGGTGAAAGTACTTTTGGCGAGCCCGTAGCAGCTTTTGGTTTTCCGGCGGGGCCGTACCACGAAGGGCCGCTTGCAATCAGCGCGGACGGCCGCGAACTATTTCTCACAACGAGCGACGTGAAAGAGAACAGCCGCAGCTACGACGAAATTAACAACACCCGCTTGCGCATTCGCCATTATGTGCGCGATGCCGAGGGCATTTGGGTTGAAACCAAGGCCTTGCCTTTCTGCAAACGCACGCACAATGTGTCACATCCGGCGATTAGTCCTGACGGGCGCACGCTCATTTTCGCATCAGATATGGCAGGCGGTCGCGGTGGTATGGATTTGTATGCTGTAACCCGCAACGATCAAGGCGAGTGGAGCGAACCGCAAGCACTCGGCGCACACATCAACACCCGCGGCAACGACGTATTTCCTTCGTTTGATCGCGCAGGCAATTTGTACTATGCTTCGAATGGCTTGCCAGGTTTTGGCGGTTTAGATTTGTTTGTTTGCGCCTTAACGGCGGATGGTTGGGCCCTTCCTGAGAACATGGGTAAGCCGATGAATGGTCCGCGTGATGATTTTGGGCTTTTTATGGATGAGGATGGGTTGAGCGGGTTCTTTGCGTCGAATCGCAATCCCGACAACCAAGACGACATCATGTATTTCAAGCGCACAACGGGCATTGCCATTGAAGGCGAACTGGTCGATTGCTCAACTGGAGAACCCATTGCCCACGCCAAGGTTGAATTGCATGGCGCAGCGTATTACCGCGATGTGTTTTTCACAAATGCCGAAGGACGCTTTCGCTTTTTGGTGCAGAACGAAGGCGATTTTGAACTACTTGCCAGCCACGAGCGCTACCGTGCCGATGGCGGTTGCAGTGGAAAAACAGTTTGCTCAACCCAAGGCATGTTGGAGGGGCAACGCACTGTCGTAAAGTTGGCATTGAGTCCGCAAATGCCCGCGGATCGCCAGCCGGTTTATTTGTGTGGAAATGTGGTGCACGGCCGCTATGGTAATCCGTTGGCAGAGGTTGATGTGCAGTTGGTTGATCCGCAAGGTGAGGTAAAACAAGTGCGCACAGGTGCTTTGGGCAGTTTCTTTGTGGAAGTTGACGCCTTGGCCGATTACACGGTACAGGTAAGCAAGGCCGCTTTTGTGCCGCAAGAAGAAACGGTGATTGTGCAGCCACAGCGCGATCAATGCCACAGCGTGTTGATTGCGCTGAATCCTGACCAGTTGCAAGTTCCTGAACCGCTGCGTTTGGATGTAAAAGTTGAGAAAGGCCTCGTTTTGGAGTTGTACCACGTGTATTTCGATTTGGCGAGTGCGGCCTTGCGTGAAGATGCCCTTCCTGATTTGGAGACCTTTTACCAGCTGATGGTGATGCACCCGGGCGTGCGCGGAGAGATCATGGCGCATACCGATGCACGGGCTGCAGCCGACTACAACCTCGATTTGTCGCAGCGCAGAGCCGAAGCAGTGTTTCAGTACCTGGTCAATCGGGGCATTGCGCCTGAACGCTTAACCGCCAAAGGTTATGGCGAAACCCAACCTGTGAACCACTGTGTTGACGGGGTTGAATGCACCGAAGAGCAGCACCAGCGCAACCGCAGGGTTGAGTTCCGCATTCTCGAGGTGGAGGCGGCTTCAAACGATACCGTGCACGAGCAATAACGCCATTACATCACCACGTTGATGATGCGCTTCGGCACCACGATCACTTTTTTGGGCGTTTGTCCATCGAGGTAGCTGGCTGTACGTTCGTGCGCCATGAGCGCAGCTTCGACTTCGGCTGGCGTGAGGTTCAAGTCCAATTCAAGGTTAAAGCGCACCTTGCCGTTGAATTGCACGGGATACGAAAACGTTGATTCAACCAAGTGTGCTTCGTTGTGTGCGGGCCATGGCTGGTCAACAACGCTTCCACTGCGGTTGAGGCGTTCCCAAAGTTCTTCGGCCAAGTGGGGTGCATAAGGCGAAAGCAGCACAGGCAAGGTTTCGAGCACCTCGCGTTGTTTGCATTTTTGCTCGGTGAGTTCGTTCACACAAATCATCAATGCGCTCACCACGGTGTTCCACGACAAACGATTTAGGTCGTCGGTGATTTTCTTAATGGTTTTGTGTAAGGTTTTCAGCGACTCGGGCGAAGGTGCAGCGTCGCTCACATCCCAGGCGTTGTTTTGATCGTGGTAGAGGCGCCACACTTTGCGCAAGAAGTTGTGCACGCCGGTAATTCCGTTGGTGTCCCAAGGTTTGTGTTGCTCCACAGGCCCCAAGAACATTTCGTAGCAGCGCAAGGTGTCGGCACCAAATTTCTCAACGAGTTCGTCGGGTGTTTGCACATTGTACTTCGATTTCGACATCTTCTCAACTTCCCAGTCGCAGCGAAATGCGCCATCGTCGCTCAATATGAATTCGGCATTTGCAAAATCACTGCGCCAAGCTTTGAAGGCATCGATGTGCAGGCGGTCATTCTCGACCAAGGCGATGTCAACGTGGATGCGTTGCGTAGCGTGTTCAGCGGCCTTATCAGCTGAAACGAAGGTGTTGCTATCGATGATGCGGTGTGCAAGACTCGACCGCCCTTGAATCATCCCTTGGTTCACGAGTTTCTTGAAAGGCTCATCGAAGCTGATGTGCCCTAAATCATACAGCACTTTAGTCCAAAAGCGGCTGTACAACAAGTGCCCGGTGGCGTGTTCGGCACCCCCCATGTAGAAATCTACCTGGCCCCAGTAGGCTGATTTTGCCGGGTCGCAGAAGGTTTGAGTGTTGTGCGGATCCATGTAGCGCAAGAAGTACCAACTTGAGCCGGCCCAACCGGGCATGGTGTTGGTTTCAAGGTTGCCGTCTTTGTACGTCCACGACTTGGCCCGTGCCAAAGGCGGTTCACCGCTTTCGGTGGGTAGGTATTTATCGACCTCGGGCAAGCTTACCGGCAGGTCATTCAGATCAACCAAGCGCGGTTGTTGGTTGGCGTAATAAATCGGGAAAGGTTCACCCCAGTAACGTTGGCGGCTAAAAACAGCATCGCGCAGGCGGTAGTTCACTTTGCCAGTGCCAGCACCCATGCGTTCGAGCTCAGTGATGGCCATTTTTTTGGCTTTCTCGCCGCACAAGCCGTTCAAAAAACTCGACTGCACCAACGGCGTTGACAAGTCGGTGTGGGCGCCATTTGCAACATCGATGCCGTCGAAAATGCCGGTAATGCTGAGGTTGAAGTGCTGAGCAAACTTCCAGTCGCGCTCGTCGCCCGAAGGCACAGCCATGATGGCTCCCGTACCGTAGGAGGCGAGTACGTAGTCGGCAATCCAAATGGGGATGCGCTTACCACTGAAGGGGTGCAGCGCGTAAGCGCCGGTGAAGCAGCCCGAAACCTGTTTTTGATCGCCTTGTCGGTCGCGTTCAGTGCGCAAAGCGGCCTGAGCCACATAGGCGGCGACATTTGTCCGTTGCTCAGCGGTGGTGAGTAAATCAACCAAAGGATGTTCAGGTGCGAGCACCATGAAATCAACGCCGAAGATGGTATCGGGGCGGGTTGTGAAGACTTCAATGTGGGCGTCGTGGTTTTCAGCAGCAAAGGTCACACGGGCACCTTCTGAACGTCCGATCCAATTGCGTTGAATTTCTTTGATGCTGTCGCTCCAGTCGAGGGTGTTGAGTCCGTTCAGCAAACGTTCAGCGTAGGCATTGATGCGCATGATCCATTGGCGCATGCGTTTTTGTTCGACGGGATGGTTTCCCCGTTCTGAACGGCCGTTTGAAACCTCATCGTTGGCGAGCACGGTGCCAAGCGCTGGGCACCAATTCACCACGGCGTCAGCGAGGTAGGTCAATCTGAAATGCATCAAAATAGCCGACTGCTGGGTTTCGTTGAAACTCTTCCAGTCGGTGGCTGTGAATTCACCTTCGAAGTATTCGCTTAAATGTGGAAACAGCGTGCGATCGAGCGACTTCCACCAAGCTTCGTCAATGGACGCATTTACATTGTAGCTGCCGTTGGCGTTGAACTTATCGATCAGCGTTTGCACCGATTCAGCACGGTCGGTGTCGAGGTTGTACCACGCATCAAAGAGTTGGGCGAAGATCCATTGCGTCCAACGGTAGTAGTCGGGTTCACTGGTGCGTACTTCACGGCTCCAGTCGTAGGAGAAGCCGAGTTTATCAAGTTGACCCCGGTAGCGGGCAATGTTTTGTTCGGTCGTGAGCGCGGGGTGTTGTCCGGTTTCGATGGCGTATTGCTCAGCGGGCAATCCGAATGAGTCGTAACCCATCGGGTGCAGCACATTAAATCCAAGGTGACGTTTGTAGCGCGCGAAGATGTCTGATGCGATATACCCCAGTGGATGCCCCACGTGCAAACCCGCGCCAGATGGGTACGGGAACATGTCGAGTACGTAGTACTTTTCGCGTTGCGGGTCTTCAGTAACGGCGTATTGTTGGTTGGCAACCCATCGCGATTGCCACTTCTGTTCCAATGATCGAAAATCGTATTCCATAACGTGTGGGCGCTAAGCGCGCGCTTGATTAAAATCGCGTTGCGAAATTAGCCAAAACAACGCGAAGGCTCACGGCTTGGATGCGTACCTTTGGTCGATGAATTTTGTAACCGGAAGTACAGGCTTGGTTGGGATGCACCTTTTGACGGCATTGCTGGCGCGAAATGAAGGTGTACGCGCCTTGTTTCGCGACCCTGCATCCCGCCGTCAGGCGGAAACCTTTATCACCAACCAAGGGGTTTCGACCGCGAAATTGGAGTGGTTCGAAGGCGATGTGCTCGATATACAGGCCATGGAAGACGGCATGCACGGCTGTACGCGGGTATTTCATGCAGCGGCTTTGGTTTCGTTTCACCGCCGCGATCGCGATGCCTTGTATCGGGTAAACATTGGCGGTACGGCGAACGTTGTAAATGCGGCGCTGAGTGAAGGCATTGAAACCCTCGTTTACATTTCGTCGGTCGCCGCTTTGGGGCGCAACACCAAGGGCATTCCGATTTCAGAAGAAAGTGAGTGGAAAGACGGTCCGCAATTGACCAATTACGCGCGCAGCAAGCACATGGCCGAGCGCGAAGTATGGCGCGGACGGGAAGAAGGGTTGCGCGTGGTGGTTGTGCAGCCCGCAATAATTTTAGGGGCGGGCGATTTCAGCCGCAGCTCTGCAGAGCTGTTCAGACGGGTATATGAGGGTTTGCCGTTTTATCCGCCAGGAAGCAATGGTTTTGTGGGCGTGCAAGATGTCGTGCGCGCTTGTTTGCATTTGCTCGATAACGGGCATTACAACCGACCGTATGTGCTGGTCGCAGAGCATCGCAGTTGGCAATCGATCATCACCACCATCGCTGAAGGCATGCAGCGACGCGCCCCGCAGCGCGTTGCAAGTAAGTTTTTGATGCACGCGGCGCGTATTGCAGCTTGGTTGCAACAGTTGATCACCGGCCGCAAGGCCTTCATTACCCGCGAAAGCGTGCGCAGCGCCGGGGGAGTGATGGTATATGACCGCAGCCGCATCAGCCATGAAGCCCAATTCGAGTTTTCAGCGATTGATGCTGTAATCGCTGAAACGGTGCAGTATTTCTTGCGTCAAACAGTCAATTCGACCCCAGATCGAAGGAAAGACTAACTTTGCACCCAGACATTTATTCATGCTCAACAAAGGACTGCTTCCGAATGCTTTTACCATGGCCAATTTGGTGTGTGGGGTATTGGCCATTTGGTTTTTGTTTGAGACCGGCAGTTACACCACTTCAGCGTACTTGATTTTAGCCGCAGCGATTTTTGACGTTTTTGACGGCTTGGTCGCCCGCATGTTGCATGTAGCAGGCGAAATGGGCAAGCAACTTGATTCACTCGCTGATGCGGTAACTTTTGGTGTTGCCCCCGCATTGCTCGTGGTTCACATGCTGCAAGATGTTGCGCCCGGCGCATCGAACCTTGTGCAGTTTGCGCCCTTGTTGTTGGTCGTCGCGTCGATTTATCGGCTGGCGAAGTTCAACATCGACGTGCGGCAAAGCGACCGGTTTTTCGGCTTGCCAACCCCCGCCAACGCGCTCTTTTGGCTGAGCATTGTGCTCACGTATGCGTCAGGCAGCAGCGCGGGCAGTTTACTTCGGGTTGAGGTGTTGCTGCTGCTCGTTGGGGTGATGAGCGCCTTAATGGTGTCAGACCTGCCCTTGCTGGCCCTGAAGTTTAAATCGTTGCGATTCGGTGAGAACCGATTTCGATACACCCTCCTCGTTGCCAGTGCAGCGAGTTTGCTCATTGCCTACATTCGTTACGGTACCGCTTTCCCAGCCGTTCCGATTATCTTACTTTTGTACATCGTGATCTCCATCTTTGATCGCAAAAAATCAGCAGCAGCATGAAATTTCGCGCAGAAATTGACGTAATGCCCCTCGAGGCTTTGCTTGACCCGCAAGGAAAAGCAGTGACAAACAACATGAAGAACATCGGTTTGCCTCAAATTGGCCATGTGCGCATCGGAAAGCACATCACCCTTGAGGTTGAAGCCGACAGCCAAGCCGCAGCCGAGGCCATGGTCGATACCGCCTGCAAGAAATTGCTGGTGAACGAAATCATGGAGTACTACAGCTTCAAGGTTTCGGCACTCGCTACAGCCTAAGTAAGCGGTCGCGCGATCAATCGATCGTTGCGATGCACTTTAACTCAATCGCAATTGGCGTGGGCAGCGCATTGATGGCCACCGTGGTGCGGCAAGGCTGGTGCGCTACGTCGCTGAAATACTCAGCATAAATGCGGTTGTAGGCAGCGAAATCGCGCTTCATGTCTACCAAAAAAACGGTCACATCGACCAGTTGATTCCACGAAGAGCCAGATGCCTCAAGCACCGCTTTCACGTTGGCAAAAACACTGTGCACTTGCGCTTCGAAGTCGAACGCTTTGAAGTTACCGTTGTGGTCAAGTTCTAAGCCGGGTACGCCGCTGTCGTGGGCGCCGCTGCCAGCAATTCTCGGTCCTACGCCGCTCAAAAATAAGAGGTTGCCTACACGTCGTGCGTGGGGGTAGCTGCCTACCGGTTTTGGTGCAGCATTGGTATTGATGGGTGATTCGCTCATGATCAATGAATAACAAGGGTTTGGCTCGCAGTGTTCGCGCCATCCGTTAGTACAACAACATAGGTTGCGGCAGGTAAATGGTGCAAGTTGATAACTTCAGGTTTTGGTTTTCGCCCTGCCGGGCGGATGTTCACTTCGTGCACCATCCGACCGTTTAGGTCGAAAACCCGCAGGGTACCCGCTTGTTGGAGCTGGGCATAGCAGGTAAACTCACCCGCTGAAGGATTGGGGCCGATGAACAAGCGCAGCTCGGTTTCAGGCGCAGTGATGGCGCTGTTGAAGTCAGCAAAAAGCCATTTGAACACCTCGGTGTATTCGCCACTCCAGTAATTCTCGTTGTGGGCGCCATACGCGTGCGCTTCAAGCCTGATTTCGCTTTCAGGATAACCGCGGTCGATTAAAGTGGTGCGCATGGTTTGCATGTTCGGAACCATGCTGGCGCTTTCGTTGGTTCCTCCGAGGATAAAGAAGCGGCTGTTTTGCCACACAGGGTGGTTTTCAGCCAACTCAAACACGCCGTTGGTAAACCAATACGAGGGCGAGAAAATGCCCGCTTTGCCATATACATCGCCGTGTTCGAGTGCGAGGTAGGTCGCCATGAGTCCGCCGAGCGAGCTGCCCATTACAGCGGTATACTGGCGGGCAGGCAGGGTTCTGAAATTGGCGTCAATAACGGGTTTGAGGGTTTCAATCATGAAGTCGGCAAAAGCAGCCGCCTCGCCGCCTCCGTATTGTGCGTTGACCCAAGCCGAGTATTCGTTGATGCGGTTCACGCCGCCGTTGTCGATGCCCACCACAATGGCCTGCGGGCAATCTGCCGCAAGCGCTTCCATGGCTTCGTCAACCTCCCATTCGCCCGCGAAGCTGCTGGCGGCATCAAAAATATTTTGTCCGTCGAGCATGTAAACAACCGGATAGTGCTGGTTATTGAGGTTGTAATTGGGGGGTAAATACACCCAAATGCGGCGGCTTCGGTTCAATTGAGGGATTTCAAATACCGTTGACAACACATTGAGGTTTCCTGTGGCTGTGCTCACACCGGGGAAGTCTTCCCAGCCTGCAATGGTGAGTTCAACCACTTGGTTGTTGAGGAAGGTGAGTTGGCGATCGGCTAAGAAACCACCGGTATTTGTGGCCTCTACGCGCGGCCAATCGCCACGGGTAAATTTAAATGCGAGCAAGTCGCCGTTTGTGCCATTGAGGGTGATGGAGTAGGTGTTGTTTCCGAGCGGGGTCATTTGGTAGGCGGGGTCACCGGGATTCCAGCCGTTGAAGTTTCCGGCAATGAAAATGTTTTCAAGCAGTGGGGTGTAGTAGGTGGGCGTTTGCACAATCACCGTCATTTGTGCCGATGTTGCCACCGTGCTGATGAGCAAGGAGAAGAGAAGTATGAAACGCATATCGCCTTGATTTTTTAAGCGAAGCTAAGGTAGGTATTCGCGTGAAAATCGCTGCAATGTGTAACTTGCGGCAAAGTTTACACGCATGCGCTACACGCCTTTATCCAGTGACCTCTACATCAGCAACCGCAAACGATTCATGCAAGAAATGAAGCCGGGCGGATTAGCGGTATTTTTTTCAAATGACATTATGCCCACAAGCGCCGACGGCAGCATGCCGTTTAAGCAGGCGACTGATTTGTTTTACTTGACGGGTGTTGACCAAGAAGAGAGCATCTTGATTGTTTTTCCAGACAGTCATTTGGCGCGTCATCGCGAAGTGTTGTTTGTGCGTGAAACCAACGATGAAATCGCGATTTGGGAAGGTGCGAAGCTGAACAAAGCGCAAGCGACAGCGGTATCTGGTATTGCTACCGTGTATTGGAGTCACGATTTCGCGCGCATTTTGCACCAGCTCATTGCCGAGTGCGCGTGCTTGTACTTGAACAGCAACGAGCATACCCGCGCATCGAGTGAGGTGCAAACACGTCAAGACCGCTTGAATGCGGGCTTGCGTCAGAAGTATCCCAATTATGTGTTTGAACGTAGCGCGCCGATCATGCACCGCATTCGTTCGGTGAAGTCAGGTGAAGAAATTGAGCAAATGCAAAAGGCATGCGACATCACCAAGGCCGGTTTTGAGCGCGTGCTCAAATTTGTTGAGCCCGGTGTGATGGAGTACGCCATTGAAGCAGAGTACGCCCACGAGTTTTTAACCCGCGGGTCACGTGGATTTGCCTACACGCCGATCATCGCGAGCGGATTTAACGCTTGCGTGTTGCACTACATCGAAAATGCTGCGCCGTGCAAGGCAGGTGATGTACTGTTGATGGATGTCGGCGCCGAGTATGGCAATTACGCATCAGACATGACGCGATGCATACCTGTAAGCGGTCGGTTTACCGCACGCCAGCGGGCGGTGTATGACGGTGTTTTGCGCGTGATGCGCGGAGCCATGACGCTGTTGCGCCCAGGTGTATCACTGCACGATTACCACCGCGAAGTGGGTGAATTGATGACGCGTGAGTTGCTTGAATTGAAGTTGATTGATGCCCACGACGTAGCCAAGCAGAATGCAGATTGGCCGGCCTACAAGAAGTACTTCATGCACGGCACGAGTCACTTTTTAGGTTTAGATGTGCACGACGTGGGCTTGTGGCATGAGCCCATCAAAGCGGGTCAGGTGTTTACTGTAGAACCAGGCATTTATATTCGTGAAGAGTCGCTGGGCATTCGTTTAGAGAATGACATTGTGATCACCGAGAAAGGATTTATTGACCTTATGGCTGACATTCCGCTCGAAGCGGAGGCCATTGAAGCGGCGATGAACGCGCGTTGAATTAACCCCCGATGGCAATACGGCAAACCCGGCATAAGCAGCGTGTAATTGATCTTTTGGCGGCAAGCGAGGTGGCGTTGTCAGCGGATGAGTTGAGTGAGGCCTTGGGTGCTGAGCCCAACCGCGTAACGGTTTACCGCATTCTTGAGCGCTTAGAGAATGAGGGCATTGCGCACCGTGTGGTGGGCGTGAACAACAAGAGTTATTATTCGCTTTGCGCGGCCTGTGACGAGGGGCACCACCAGCATCATCACGCCCATTTTCAGTGCCGTAAATGCAATGCGCTCACATGTTTAGAGTTGAACACGGCATTGCCTCGTCCGCCGGGCTTTGTGGTTGAAGACCAGCAAGTGCTTTTGATCGGGTTGTGTGGCGCCTGTGCGGGGCAATAAAAAACGCCGACTCGCAATGAGCCGGCGTTGGGTATTGTTTTCGGCCTAAACGGCCGGATGTTAACCTTCTTTCGAGCCAATCATCACCGACACACACCCTTCATGGATGAGGGTAGATGGCGATTCTGCTTCAGGAACTCGAATGCGCACAATGAGTTGCTGGGTAGAGGCCACTTTAAAATCAAAGATGTGTTCATTTTCGACTTCATCGTCGCTGTTGTAGATGACTTCATCGTCGGTATCGAGGACTTCGAATTCAACCTTTCCGAGTACGGGGTGAGCACACACCAAGAGGCGGTATTCTTTTCCGGCGTAGAAGGTTAGGAGTAATTCAGCTTCATCACCAGGGATGAGTACCGCTGAGTTGAAGTTGTCGTTTTGCACGTACCCTTCAAGTTCAGGGAGGCATTTTTTCTTGGTGAAACTCCGGCATTGCGCAGAAGACATCAGCGGGAGGATCAACAGGATCGGGAGTATGATTTTGAGGAACTTCATCGTTCTGTTTCTTTTCGGTTACTGAATGTACTTAGCGCGCACCTCTTGGGTAGCAGCAATAACTTTCTGAAGGGTTTCATCAGACATGGTGACTTGTTTTGCGCCACCGATAACCATTGTACCGTTATCGTCTTTAGAAGTTTCAGTTTTGCCTTTGATAATTTGGACTTCGGCAAAAATGGTTTGCATTTTTTCGAGGTCGGCCTTAACATCGGCGAGGTTTTCTTGGTTGTCGTAGGTGCCGATGAGCTTCACGAGGTCATCGAGCGAGTACTTTTGTTCGGCGATGCGTTGGCGCAGCTGGTCGTTGTCTTTGACATGGCTGGTAGCGAGGTGTAGCGCTTCGATCCATCCGCCAGCGATAACGAGTGCAGATACATCTTCCATGCCGTCTTCTTTGAATTTGGCATTGAGCGACCAGAAGGTATCAGACACGATGCTAATGAGCGAGTCGCGTACCTCTTTGTTTGCTTCAACGCGCGTGATGAGGTTGTCGTTGATGATGTTAGACGCCCCGAGTTGATCAGCGAGTTGACGTACCGCAGAGAGGTAGTACAGCGATTCTTTGCTGCGTTCAAACATGGTGGTATAGCTGAGGTCGGCTCCATAAACGCCGAGGTTGAGCGCTTTTTGTTTGCGGGTCATGTAGGTATTTACCCGATCGACCGGATTGAGGACATCGTTATCGAAGTCGGCCCCTGAGCTTTGAATCAGCGACGCCATTTCCATGGGAGCGGGAATGGTGTAGAAGATTTTTTTGATGGTTTCGGTTCGTGTAGAAACCGCAGATCCTTCGAGGTCTTGGATAGACACCTCTGCTCCTTCGGCGGTATTTTCGGCTTCAGGAGCATTTCCGCAACTGATGATTGAAACACCTGCCAGCGCGAAGGAGACCATCACAGTGAAAACGGTCAATTTCTTGGTGGACATAAAATGGTTTTTAGAATTCATAAACAGCTTCAACTAAGTTCGAAATTTAGAATGGCTCTGGGGTGTTACGCGACATGTAGGCATAAAGTTATACTCACCCCAATGTTAGTTGGGGTCAAAAGTAGTTGCGTTGTTTGAAACCTGCGTAGGAGTAGGCAAAGCTAGCCATGTAGGAATTGTCTGATAATTGGTGTGGGGTGACGGATAGAGGAGTCACCTCTCCGAGGTGAGGGTTGCGCGCGGGGTAACCTCCCGTCTTAATTAGCCCACGAGCTCAATTTATATGAACGGCTAACCCACGACATAGAATTGCGTAACATTTATTTCGAGGCCAAAAAAAGTGTTACCCGTTTTTTGATTTCGGGTAGGTGGTAACATTTATTTCAACGCCAAAAAAAGTGTTACCCGGCTTTTGATTCGAGATGAGGGGTAACAACATTTTCAAAGCTTTTGAAAATGTTACCACGTGCAATGCATTGCAGTTGGTAAACATTTTAAACG
>CAMCHP010000006.1 GCA_945874695.1 Chryseobacterium gleum | reverse complement strand
CGTGAAAGTTTGACTTTATTGGTTTTTGGATCGCGACCGACCACCTTGAACTTCACCAGTTGTCCTTCTTTGAGAATGTCTTCTACGTTTTGAACGCGGTGCCACTCAAGTTCAGACACGTGGAGCAAGCCGTCTTGACCAGGTACGATCTCAACGAAGGCACCGTATGGCATAATCGACTTTACTACACCTTCGTACACTTCTCCAATTTCAATGGACGGCGGGAATACAATCGATCGAACGCGGTTAACTGCCGCAGTAATCGAATCGAGATTCACAGCTGAAATCTCCACGAAACCTTTTCCATCGCGCTCGTCGATCGAAATGGTCGCACCCGTAGACGCCTGAATCTCTTGGATAATCTTACCACCTGGGCCGATTACCGCACCGATGGTGTCAGTTGGAATTTCAAACGACTCAATGCGTGGTGCATGTGGCTTGTAGTCAGCACGGGGCTCGCTGATGGTCTTCAACATCTCATTGAGGATGTGTGCGCGGCCATCACGGGCTTGGTAAAGTGCTTTCTTAAGGATTTCAAAAGACAAGCCCTTGATTTTGATGTCCATTTGGCAAGCGGTAATTCCTTTCGACGTACCGGTTACTTTAAAGTCCATATCACCCAAGTGATCTTCATCACCCAAGATGTCGCTCAACACGGCATACTTTCCAGTACCCCCGTCAGAGATCAATCCCATGGCGATACCACTCACAGGGGAAGTGATTTGTACACCTCCATCCATGAGTGCTAGCGTACCAGCGCACACAGTTGCCATAGACGACGAGCCATTCGACTCTAAGATGTCAGAAACCAAGCGAATGGTGTATGGGCACTTCTCATAAGTTGGGAGCACAGGTTTCAACGCACGCAATGCGAGGTTACCGTGGCCGATTTCGCGGCGCCCTGTTCCACGAAGTGGACGTTCTTCACCGGTTGAGAATGGAGGGAAGTTGTAATGGAGCAAAAATTTCTCACTGCGCTTTGCGAGTGCACCGTCGATGGTTTGTTCGTCGAGTTTGGTGCCCAAGGTGAGCGTAGTCAACGACTGGGTTTCACCGCGGGTGAAGATAGCCGAACCGTGCGTCATTGGGAGATAATCGATTTCGCTCCAGATCGAACGAATATCGGTTGTTTTACGGCCATCAAGGCGGATACCTTCATCAAGGATTACGCGACGTACAGCATCTTTCTGCGCTTCTTTAGCGTAAATCCCAATGAAAGGCTTCTTGGCTTCGAGTTCTTCAGGCGTAAATGAAGCAACGTAAGCTTCTTTGATGGCGCCAAACGCTTCTTTCCGCTCATCTTTTGAGAGTCCGCGTTTTGCTACATCGTAGTATTTTTGGTACAAGTCAGCATGCACTTGCTTGCGGAACTCATCATCATGTGTTTCATGGCTGTACGTGCGTTTTGGATACGCCTTACCCACCATTTCAGCGAGCTCAATTTGCGCTTGGCAGTGAACTTTGATGGCTTCGTGCGCCTTTTCGATCGCAGCTACCATTTCATCTTCGCTCACTTCTTTCATCTCACCTTCAACCATCACGATGCTGTCCATCGAGCCGGCGATGATCATATCCATATCAGCTGATGCAAGTTCTTCAGCGGTTGGGTTAACGATGAACTGGCCGTCAACGCGTGCCACGCGTACTTCAGAAATCGGCCCATCGAATGGAATGTCAGAAACCGCAAGCGCTGCCGATGCTGCCAAGCCTGCGAGTGCGTCAGGCAGGTGAACTTTATCAGCTGACAGCAATTGAATCATTACTTGAGTTCCAGCATGATAATCTTCTGGAAATGTTGGTCTTAACGCTCGATCAACTAGACGCATTACAAGCACCTCATCATCTGAAGGACGAGCTTCTCGTTTAAAGAAACCACCAGGGAATCGACCGGTAGCTGAGTACTTTTCACGGTAATCAACCGTGAGTGGGAGGAAGTCAACGCCATCCATGGCTTCGTGGTTCGAAACCACGGTCGCCAAGAGCATTGTATCTCCCATTCTAACTACCACAGACCCGTGCGCTTGCTTCGCAAGTTTACCGGTTTCAATGTGAATTGCTTTACCATCACCGAGGTCGATGGTTTTGGTGTGAAGGGTGTAATTCATACGTCTAAAATCTGCGTAAATCAATCAAAAAGAGGCAATGGTCGAATTACCATTGCCCCCTTTCGAAAAGTCTATATTGTTTGTAGTGTCTTCAATTACTTACGTAGACCGAGAGTTTTAACAATCGCACGGTAGCGTTCGATATCGGTTTCTTTCAAGTAATCCAGTAATTTACGACGCTTACCGACGAGTCGGATGAGCGAGCGTTGCGTGTTGTAGTCTTTTTTGTTGTCTTTCAAATGCCCAGTAAGGTGAGCGATTCGGAAAGTAAACATGGCAATTTGCCCTTCTGGTGAACCGGTATCTGCTTCTCCTTTACCGTGTTCTTTGAAGAATTCTTTCTTCTTGTCTGTTGTTAGATACATGCCAAAATCAGATTGATCGTTCTTATGTATTCCGTCTTTCGGAGGCGCAAAGGTAGTTCAACTTTTTGGATTTGCCACCCTCATTTGAACATTTTCAGCAGCTGAATCAATTTCTCACGCATCTCTTTTCGATCAATGATGAGATCGAGGAATCCGTGTTCAAGCACGAATTCAGAGGTTTGAAATCCTTCAGGCAAATCTTTGCCGATGGTTTCTTTTACAACACGCGGACCTGCAAATCCGATCAAGGCTTTGGGCTCAGCAATGTTGAGGTCGCCCAACATGGCATAACTGGCCGTTACACCTCCGGTGGTGGGGTCAGTTAGAATACTAATGTACGGAAGGCCTGCATCTGCTAGCTGCGTTAGTTTGGCTGATGTTTTGGCCATTTGCATAAGTGAATAACCGGCCTCCATCATGCGCGCTCCGCCTGATTTTGAAATGCAAATGAAAGGAACCTCGTTCTTAATGGCGTGGTCGATGCCTCGCGCAATCTTTTCTCCGACAACCGAGCCCATTGACCCGCCGATGAAGGCAAAGTCCATAGCTGCGATGACCACTTGATCATCGCCCATCTTCCCTACTCCAACGCGAATTGCGTCTTTGAGACCGGTTTTTTTGATGGTAGCCGCCACACGTTCGTCGTACTTCTTCGTATCCTGAAATTCAAGTGGATCGCCTGAAATAAGGTTGCCAAAAAGTTCGCGGTACTTTCCATCATTGAAAAGGATGTGAAAATACTCGTGTGAGCCAATTTTCTCGTGGTAATTGCACGAAGGACACACCCACGACACCTGTTCGTGTTCTTGCGAGGTGATCACATTTTTACATTCTGGGCATTTATACCAAACCCCTTCGGGGATTTCTTTCTTGTCGGTCGACTTGGTGGTAATGCCTTCTTTGATTCGCTTGAACCAACCCATAGTTGCGTAGTTTTGGATCGAGCGACAAAGATAGTAAAGCGCGCCAATCGCTAACCTCGATTAAAAAATCTCTAAAACGGGTATCCAATACCCAAGTTGAAGTTAATGGGTGGAACATATGCACCGGGTACTTCATTCTGAATGCGTTCGACCAAAATGTTGTACTGGTCTTTGGGCTGCCAAGCCCAGCGTTCACCAGGGATTTTCGCTGGATCTTTCAATTGCACCGCCAAGTCGAGTCGCAAGAGAAAGAAGTCAAAATCAAAACGCAATCCTAAGCCACTGCTCCAAGCCATCTCACCTAAGAATTGATCGACTTTAAACCCGCTACCCGGTCGGGTTTCTTCCTCCTTCAACAACCAGATGTTTCCGACGTCGAGAAATAATGCTCCTTCGATGGTTCCCGTTAAATCAAAGCGATATTCTGCACTCGCTTCGATTATAATCTCACCAATATTGTTGTAAGTGACGAGCGCCGTTGTATCTCGGTAACTTCCAGGACCCAAGGTGCGTGGACGCCAAGCTCTGATGCCATTCGCCCCCCCAGCGAAATAGCTTTTCTCGAATGGGAGCACGTTCAGGTTAGCCCCTGGTATACCCGAACCAGCATGCAAACGAATCGCTGTTGCGTTCTTTTCATCGATTCGTCGGTAATAACGAAAGTCGTTCTCAATTTTAAAGTATTGGGCAAATCGGATCCCGCCTAACATATAGCTGCCGTTCTCGTCTTGCGTTGCCCCGCCGAGGCCGAATGCCAGACGCGGCAAATTTCCAGCTGCCTCAAACGATATGCGATTAAAAAGGTATTTCTTTTGAAGCTGCGGTTTCTGCGTGTTTAACTGCCATCCTATTCGTCCGGCTGAAATCAAGTGATCGCGATACGATGTTGATAGAAAAACATCATTCAAACGCTCCAGCAACACATTGAAGGCATCTGATTTCTCAATTTTAATGGTACTGAGATCCCAGATGTCCCAAAAAATTCGGGAGCCCTTTTCTACATTCTCAATAAAATTGACACTGTAGCGAAATTGATACAATTGCCGCTTATAATCAGGACGATCTTGGTAATTGAATACCGCTGAAAGCGTAGTTTGTGGTGCGTTCGACCGCGTGAAGCGCGTCATTTTCAGCGGGAAGAACCGATTGAAATTCAGTGTCAATTCAGGGCCGATTTCGAAGGTGTTAAACCGAATATTGTCAGCTAAGTCGGCGCGGGTTATTTCTTCATTTTGGGTAAGGGTAAGCGGTTGCTGGGCTTCAACCGCGCCTGTCAATCGTAAACGTCCGAATTCTGCACCCCGAAACATGTTCCGATGACTAAAATTTATACTTCCCGACAAACCAAACAATCCGTCGCGATGAGTCATACCCGATTCGGCAGATATAAATTGGTGCTTCATCTGAGTAATTAAAACATCGCAATTCAGCACTCGAATGTTCGAATCGTCATTTGGGTTCATCGAAATCGTTAAGCTGCGCACCATCGGCAGCTGCACAATTCGTCGGTATGTTTTATCGATGCGATCTTTCTGGTAGAGATCGCCCGACCTAAATTCTACCAAGTGCAAAAGCAGCTCGGGTTTGATGTTTAATTCACCGCGGTAGAGGATGTAAATATCCCCCATCGCATCCGTGTGTAGGGTGTCTGTAGGCACGTACTCACGGTCAGTCGCGTCATAATCGGCGTGAATGAAGATCTTGCCGATGAAAAACCGCTGGTGATCAACGAAGGTTATTGAATCGTTAATTTGAACCGGGGTTTGGGGTCGACGTATGACCATATCAATCTTTACTCTATTGTTCCCAAGGGTGCTGTCGGCCGTGTAGGTGATAAAATCCTTTGTAAAAGACTGATAGCCTCTATTGTTGAGGTATTCAGCGATTCGCGTACGCTCTTGATCGAGCAAATCAACATTAAATCGCTGCCCAGGTTTGATCAATGTGGTCGCGCCAATGAAATCAGACCGCCGCGCAATGCCTTCATCGCGAATTGTATAGCTAATTGAATCGATGATATAAGGCTGCTTTGGTCGCACTGTGTAAGTCAACATTTTGACTTTTTTCATCGACCGGTTGTACCTCACTTTGTAATTGACATCCGCATTGAAATAGCCGTTCTTGGCGAGTACGGTTTGCAATTGCAGCACTGATTTTTCAGCCTGGGTTGAATCGAATACAACAGGAGCTTCGCCAACCGTATTGGTGAGCCAATCGCGCCAGCCCAGCGTATCGGCACGCATTTCGCGTAAATCGCGGGAAGTGAGTTCTTTTCCGCGCTTTAGTTTTCGCTTAATCTTTCGTTCAACCTTTACTTTGTTGCGCTGATGAGCTTTCAATTGCCGTTCAGGATTGACGCTGTTGAATACGCTCAAGTGAAAACGTAAAAGCAGCACACGTCGGTTCGGGCGTTGACGAAGTACGGCCTGTAAATCGTCTTCATCAAGTTCAACATTCGCTCCTTTTTCTGCCTCAACTGAGACGCGCTGCTGGGTCAAAAGGCTTTCTCCTGAAGCAAGACGCCGCGTAGGATTGCATGCAGAAAGCACTGCCAAAGCAAGCAGTGCGATCAAGCCATAATATGACGCATGTTTTCTCAAGGGCCGAAATTTCGCTCTATCTTTCGCGCATTCAAAGTTTATGATCTCCAAAAATCAGGCAAAACTTGTCAAATCATTGAAGTTGAAGAAAAATCGACTTCAAGAAGGCCTCTTCATCGCCGAAGGTACGAAGGTTGTATTGGAGTTGATTCAATCGGGGCTGAATGTGCATCAAATCTATGCAACGCAAGGATTCGAGCTTCCTGATGGGTTTCCGCAAGTTGTTCGCATTGACACACGTGAAATGGAGCAGCTCAGCTCACTCACAACCCCTCCTGGAATACTTGCTGTTGCTGCATTTCCCAGCTGGTACAACCATCCGGCGATAGCCGAAAACCTTAAAAACGCACATTACCTACTTGCCCTTGACGGTTTACGTGATCCCGGAAATTTAGGAACCGTAATTCGCTCTGCCGAGTGGTTTGGATTTGATGCGCTTTTGGTTAGCGACGACACAGTCGATGCCTTCAACCCGAAGGTGATTCAAGCTGCGATGGGAAGCGTTTTTCGCATGCCCATTTACACCCTGTCGAATTGGGCTGATTTGGCAGATTTTCAGCTGCCCCGCATCGGCTTAGACATGGCTGGTGAGAATCTGTATACCGCTGATTTCGGTCGAGGCATCTACATTTTGGGCAATGAGAGTTTAGGCCTTCGGCCGGATGCACGGCACCAAGTTACACGGTTTCTCACCATACCCGGGGGCGAGCGCACCGAATCGTTGAACGCTGGGGTATCAGCATCCATCGTTCTGGCGGAGCTTTATCGTCGGAAATTAGAAGATCGGATCGGGTGAAGCTTCGCGCTGATTAATCACCGGATTGGCATACATCTGCAACAAGATTTCTCGTGCTTGGCGCATGTAACCCTCGCGCTTGAGCATTCCCGCTTTGCGATTGATCATGAGTTGCAGTACGCGTCCACGCAAGTAATTTCGAAAAGCAATGCGTTGAATCGGTGTATATTGGTCGGTATACTCTTTGGTACCGTTCAGCAAATCGTAAGCGATGTAATTGGTCGGCCAAAGTCGATACCTCAGGTGCATGCGGCGGTCAATTTCTTGAGAGAGCAATCGAAATTGTTCGTTTTTCGAAATGTCAACTGGCAGTCGATCCAAAGAACTTCGCAATTTGTTGCCAATGGTGATGTTTACCCTGCCTTTATGTCCGGTTATGCCCTTAAGCGCTGAACGATAGTCTTCTCCGGGTCTCTTCTCGTACTTTCCGTGCTCTTTGATCTCAAGCAGTTCATGTGCTTTGTAGATGTCGCAGGGGTCGTATTCATACGAAACCACCATGGGCACAATATTGAGTTTCTGCAACGCCTCGTGAATGCTGTCATCTGCACTGCTTACTAGCATTTTAAGCAGGCCGCTTGCCGTGCGGTCGTCGCCGTCTTTGGAGCGCCCCTCTTTGTGGGCGAGCCAGATCGAAACCCGATCTTCGCGGATTGTTTTATTGATATAATTGCTCAACCGGCGGCTTGATGCAAGCATATCTTTCGGGTTGAAACTGCGGTGTACAATGAAACTCTTGTTCACGCGAACTAAGTCACGAATGATTTCATTTCGCAAGAGGTTGTCTCCGATGGCAATTTGGGTCGTTGGCAACCCTTTTTCGAGCAAACTGACATTAAGCAACGCACTGTCGAGGATGATGTCGCGGTGGTTACTTAAGAAAAGATAGGCCTCATCAGGGTTGAGGGTATCCATGTTCGTGAAGGTTAAACCATTGGTCGTGGTTTGAGTGATTACCTTAAAGGCAGGTCCGCTGATTTCTTCTTGGAACTGATCAACCGATTTAATTTCACGCATCATTTCTTCGATGTCTTCTTTATCCAAGTTGGGATAAACGTAGCGCATCATTTCGAAAAAAGCCGGCTGCAGCAGGAGTCTTTCGATCACATCCCCCACCTCATCCGGCCGATAAGGCCGAATATCATCAAAATTATGAATGTCGATTACCGAAGATTCCATGGTTCAAATCAGGATGCAAAAATACAACATTCATAAATGCTACCTTAGCGTCGTGAGTTTCGAAGCATTACAAATTAAGCGGCAATACCTCAACGCCTTAGAGGAGATGGGTTTATCGAACCCTACTGAGATTCAAGAAAAGGCCATCCCTTGCATTCGTGCAGGGCAAGACGTACTTGGCATTGCCCAAACGGGCACAGGCAAAACGGCGGCTTATGCCCTCCCCTTGCTCGATGTGCTCAAGTATGCCCAAGGCATGGCTCCTCGCTGCTTGGTCTTAGTGCCTACCAAAGAGTTGGTATTGCAAGTGAGTGCGTATTTCATGAAGTTAGGTAAGTACACCGACCTCCGCATCGGTGCACTGTACGGTGGAGTTGGTCCGAAAACACAAATCGAACAGTTATCTGCTGGGCTCGACCTGGTCGTGGCAACGCCGGGGCGATTTTTAGAAGTCTATTCAAGAGGTGCATTTGAAACGAAGAAGCTCAAACATTTGGTATTGGACGAAGCTGACCGCATGATGGACATGGGGTTTATGCCGCAACTTCGCCAAATTCTTGAGGTGATACCGTCGAAACGACAAAATGTATTGCTTTCGGCAACTTTTCCAGACCATGTGCAGCGTTTGAGCGAAGAGTTCTTGCTTTGGCCTACGCGCATCGAAATTACCCCGCAATCAACACCTGTAGATAGTGTTGACCAAGTTTGGTATGCCGTACCGAATTTTCAAACGAAGCTCAACTTATTGATGCATTTACTTGAAGATGAGGCGCTTAAGCGTGTCATTATTTTTGTTCGAACGCGTGAGCTTGCCGAGAACATCGCACGCTTTTTGGTGCGCAAAGAAGTGGGGTCATTGCGGGTGTTACATGCCAATAAAGGGCAAAATTCGCGCTTAAACGCCATGGACGATTTTCGGGAAGGCGACATCCGAATTTTGGTGAGTACTGATGTGTCGGCACGTGGCATTGACATACCGGCTGTTAGCCATGTCATCAATTTCTCCGTACCCCGCGACCACTTGGATTATGTGCACCGGATCGGCCGAACTGGCCGTGCTTTTTTATCGGGCACTGCGATCACTTTTGTAGATGCTGCGGAGGTTTACCACATCAAGAAAATTGAGCACATCATTCGCATGACCGTTCCTCAGCTTGAACTTCCAAAAGCTGTGCAAGTAGAAAGCACAAGTAAGGAAGAGAAGCAAGAACAAGCGAAAGAAATTGACTTCCAGAAGCGGCGTGAAAACCCAGATTACAAAGGCGCATTTCATCAGAAAAAGCGCAAACCTGGCAGTAAACCGCAGCAAAGTGGTCCGCGCAAAATGAAACCTACCTCAGGCCGCAGTCGAGGTTAAGTTTTTCTCTTTTTGCGAAAACCGTTTGACCTTACATCGCATGGTGCGACGTTTGAAGTTGTGCCAGGCGCTCTTACACCATCCGTTGCAAAATTTCTGATCCAATCGACCTACAAGTTGGCCTTTACAATGTAAACATGTGCGACGCATACTTTCGATTTTTTCGAAGTATAAGGCGACTTTGAGTTGGCTCCATCGGTCAATTCAAGAGCGTTGGTATTTTCTTTGTGGGCGTCAATACCGCAGGCCCAATTTGCGATAAATGAACCCCAAGAGCCAAGCCGGACCGATCATTAGAAACTTCAGGTCATCGAAAAAGGAAGGTTTCTTCCCTTCGATTTTGTGACCAATGAACTGCCCGATCCAAGCGAGCACGAATGCACTGAAATAAATCCCCAAGGCGTTATCCACGTAATCTAAGTTTAATCGCTTTACGATGTAGAGTGAAAGCGCCGACACGATGAACATGCCAATGCTCATTGAAATGCTGATTCTGAGATAAAAAACGAGTCCTGCCAAAACAAGTAAAGTACCCCAATGGAGGTAAGGAAAAACATCTGAATCGGGTGCTTGCCACGGCATGGGTACTTGTGATAACAAACCAATGATGCTGACAAAAATCACGGGAACGCAGATCCAGTGAAAAGCTTTGTTTACAGGATTCATGTGGCTTTCACCGTAGCGATCGAACCATTCTTGCATTGTATTCATGGCAGCGAAATTAAAGATTCAAGGTACGCAAGTGTTCTTCAAAAAGCAACCCGAGGCACGTACGGGGAACGCTGAATTGTCCGACGTCTGAAGTGTGTGCTAGATTTGTATTTTCGTGGCAATGAAGTCGCCCCAGCATTTCAGCCGCATCTTCGGTCCGGGTATTTTATTTGCGAGTACGGCGATCGGCGTATCGCACCTCGTTCAATCGACACGCGCAGGAGCCTTGTATGGCTTTGGTTTGGTGATTTTCGTTATTCTCGCCAACGTGTTGAAATACCCGTTTTTCGAGTTTGGCTCGCGTTATGCGAATGTAACTGGAAAGAGTATTATTGAAGGATACGCTGGCATAGGTCGGTGGATGCTTCTTCTCTACATTTCCATTACTGGCCTGACACTTTTCTTTGTAACCGCAGCTGTTGGGGCCGTAACTGCTGGCTTTCTTAGCAACTTGTTTCAAGTTAAACACTGGCTCCCGCCCCTTTCGTTTGATGCCGTGCCGCTCGTTTTGTTCGCGGTTTGCACCATCCTTTTAATTCGCGGAAGTTACAGCGGCTTAGACCGTTTAATCAAAGGCGTCGGCTTAGTGTTGGTTGTGGCAACGTTGGTTGCCTTTGTTTTGCTTTTGACTAAAGGACCATTTGCTTCAAACATCCCTTTAGCGTTGCCCGCCATGCAAGGGACAGCGAGTGCCCTGCCCTTCTTAATTGCTTTAATGGGATGGATGCCAACAGCGGTTGACTTGTCGGCGTGGAACAGCTTATGGACGCTGGAGCGCATCCGCGAAAGCGGTTACCATCCAACTTTGAAAGAAACATTGTTTGAATTCAACATCGGCTATTGGATCTCAGCATCGCTTGCGTTGGTCTTTGTGGTTTTCGGCGCGTATTTAATGTACGGTGTGGTGGACATCCCTTCGGGCACCGTCGCTTTTGCAGATGCGCTCATCGGGCTTTACACCACCACGATCGGCGAATGGAGCTATTTTGTGATCGCGGCATCTGCGTTTAGTATCATGTTTGGAACATTTATTGCAGTACTTGATGGTTATGCCCGCACTGCCGTTGCCTGCGCATTGGCATTGACTCAACGAGAGGCGAGCAGTCAAGCACGTAATCACATTTACACGCGCATGGTGGCCATAACGGCATTGGGCGGGTACTTCACCATCCTCATCGCAGGCAATGAGTTAAAATCACTGATTGATCTTGCAACAACCTTGTCTTTTGTTGTTGCCCCTGCCATTGCCGCTGCGAATTTTTACTTGGTGATGCGAAATCCTGCGCATCCGGCCGTTAGGCCGAAAAAAAGAATGATATACCTCGCTGGGGCAGGTCTGATTTTTTTAAGTGTGTTTAGCATTGTGTTTTTGCTGAACCGCGCGGGAATTATTTGATCATTTTTGGCTATTTACCGGCTTGAGATTTGAGCTAAAATTCGTATTTTTCGCTGAGCAGGTTTAAGCTTGCGCATACCTTACGCTATTTGTTTGTTCATGGAAGAATCGTCTTTATTTTTAGCATGGCACGCTTGGTTGGTTGCAGCCATCTTGCTCATGATCATTGAGGCTCTTGTACCTGGCTTTGTTTTGGCGTGCCTATCTATCGGGAGTTTAGGTGGCATGGTGACAGCTTTGTTCACCGACTCCTGGGAGATCCAGCTTTTAGTAGCTTCGTTGATGTCTATTTTGGCCTTTGTTTTCGTTAGACCCTTTGCATTGAAACGCCTTTTCAGAAAAACTGAACTGAAAACCAATGTGGATTCATTGGTCGGGAAACGTGCGCGTGTGAGCCAGGCTTTCGATCATGAGCTCCTAAAAGGCCGGGTCGCAATTGATGGCGACGATTGGATGGCTTACAGTCTTGTCCCCGGCGATTTTTCGCTTGGAACGGTTGTTGAAATTGAATCTGTAGAAAGTAATACCTTAATCATTAAACCGATACACACATTATGAGTGGATTTACCATTATCGTAATTGCCATTTCCGTTTTTGCTTTCATTTTGATTGCAAAAGGCTTGCGCATCATCAAGCAATCTGAGTCAATGGTCATTGAGCGCTTAGGCAAGTACCATAAAACCCTTGCTGCGGGCATTAACATCATTATTCCTATCATCGACCAGCCGCGCAATACCGTATGGCGCACGGTGCGTGAAGGTGCAGACGGACGTCGGTTTACCTCGTTGCGCATGCTCGATCGCATTGACTTGCGCGAAACCGTTTTCGACTTTCCAAGACAAAATGTGATCACCCGTGATAACGTTGTTACTGAAATCAATGCGCTTATCTATTTCCAAATCGTTGATCCGGTGAAATCAGTTTACGAAATCAACGATTTACCGAATGCGATTGAAAAACTTACCCAAACCACGTTGCGAAATGTGATTGGGGAACTTGATCTCGACGACTGCTTGAGCTCGCGTGATACCATCAACATGAAACTGCGCGCCATTCTTGACGAGGCGACCAATAAATGGGGTGTGAAAGTAAATCGCGTTGAGCTGCAAGACATCAATCCTCCGAAAGACATCAAAGAGGCGATGGAGAAGCAAATGCGCGCTGAGCGCGACCGTCGTGCTCAAATTATTGATGCCGAAGGTGGAAAACGCGCGCGAATTCTCGATGCAGAAGGGCGTCGTGATTCAGACATCCAAGAGGCAGAAGGTGTGAAGCAATCAAACATCTTACGGGCTGAAGGTGAGGCGACCGCACGTATTCGTGTAGCGGAGGCTGAAGCTGAAGCCATTCGCCGAATTAGCGAAGCCGTTGGTGCTTCTAAGGCCGACCCTACGCAATACCTGATTGCGATGAAATACATCGAGGCTTTGGAGCGCATCATGGATAGCAGCAGTGGGAATCAAAAAATTGTGTTCATGCCTTACGAGGCAAGCGGCATGATTAGCTCTATTGGCGGAATCAAAGAACTTTTCGAAGCTTCAAAATAAAGCATCATGACCTTTAACGAGGAATGGGCAAACACCTTCGAACACATCGAAGGTGTTTTTGCTTTGCAACAAGCACAGGCGTATGCGATCGCTCAACGCCCCTTAGCCGAACGTAAGAACGACTTAAAAAGGCTTTGGAAGGCTGTATTGTCAAGAAGAACCGAGATCGCAGAAGCTATTGCACTCGACTTGGGAAAACCAGCCGTTGAAACCGATTTCAGTGAAATCTACCCCATCAAGAGCGACATCTTTCATGCATTGCACAACCTGAGTGAATGGGCACGGAAGAAACCGATGTCTACCCCGCTTACCCTGCTCGGCACGCGCGCATGGACTAAACCCGAGCCAAAAGGCGTTGTGTTGGTTATTTCACCTTGGAATTTCCCCTTCAACTTAACGTTTGGCCCCTTGATTTCAGCCTTAGCAGCAGGAAACTGCGTGATGTTGAAACCCTCCGAATCGACGCCAAACTGCGCCCGTGTAATGGGTGAAATCATCGCAGCGTGCTTTTCACCAAACCATGTCGCATTGTTTGAAGGTGATTATCGGGTGAGTGAGTTTATGGTGAATCTCCCGTTTCACCATATTTTCTTCACTGGAGGAGTAGAAATCGGAAAGAAAGTTATGGCTGCCGCTGCCAAGAACCTCACCCCCGTCACTCTTGAATTGGGAGGCAAAACACCGGCGATTGTTGACCGCTCTTGTAACCTAAATGAAGCAGTGCGTCGCATTGTGTGGGCGCGCTTTTTCAACAGCGGTCAAGTCTGCATTTCTCCAGACTACGTTTTGATTGAAGACGCCATTGCTGATCAGTTTCTTGAGCTAGTTCAGACGCAGATCACTGAATTTTACAGCCAAAATCCTGCCGGCTCGAAGCAACTTTCACACCTCGTACACCGCGCACACTTCGACAAGATTACGCACATGATCTCAGATGCCGTAGGCAAAGGGGCAGCCCTGGTGACCGGAGGAAAAGTTGTCGATGATGCGCTTTTTGTTGAACCAACGGTACTCACTGGCATATCTTTGGAGATGGATGTGATGAAGGCAGAGATCTTCGGTCCGATACTTCCAATCATTCGATGGAAATCGCACGAAGATGCTATTCAAATCATCCGCCAACTTGATCGTCCGCTGGCTTTTTACATATTCTCAAAGCAAAAAAGCGCGATAGCGAAGTTCATCAGTAACAGTCGCGCTGGATCTACAGGAATCAATGAAACCTTCATTCAATTCGTTCATCCCGAACTGCCCTTCGGAGGTATTGGATCAAGCGGTATGGGTAAAGCCCATGGTCAATACGGATTTGATGCCTTCTCAAATGAGCGGAGTTTCATCCAACAAACATGGCGGTTCAATGCTGCTCGGTTTACGCATCCTCCATATAACAAATTTTCAAGGTGGTTAGCAAATGCCATTATAAAATGGCTGTAATCGGCTGTTGCTGCTCATTCTGTTGATGCAACCATTAGCATGATGATAACGGTAATCTAAAAAGCACTAAATTGCCCCCCTGATTAACCGATAAATGCTCGTTCAAACCTATTTTCCGCAAAAGCTTTCAGCCTCGCGATACGACACATTCTTGGCCTCCGGCTGGTTCCGAGGATCAGTTATGTTGTATAAAATGGATTTGTTGTGTTTGGAAGGGGATGTACGTTCGGTGGTGAATATTCGGCTTGATTTGAATAAGCATGACTACTCAAAAAGCCATCGGAAAATCATCAAGCGTGTTGAAGAGCGGTTCACCTTCACCTATGGAGAGGCCTTTGCTTCGCCTGAGAAAGAAGTGCTTTATGCGCGCCATAAAAATCGTTTCAAAGGTTTTATACACCCAACACTCACAGATTACCTCAATAGCGGATTCTATCAAAATGTGTTTGATACGCAAGAAATCTGCGTGTATGATGGAGATAAACTCATAGCGGTTAGTTTCTTCGACCGCGGTGAGCGTTCAATGGCCAGTTTACTTGGCCTTTATGACGAAAACTATCACAAGTTTAGTTTGGGTCTTTACACCATGCTCAAGGAAATCAGTTTAGGGAAATCTTGGAATTACCGCTGGTATTACCCCGGGTATGTACTCGACCAATCGTCGCAGTTTGATTATAAATTGCGCTTAGGGGAATTTGAATATTACAATCAACGCCAACGGTGGGCGAAGTTCACTAATTTCTCGGCGAGTGAGACCAAGACCTTTGAAATTAAAGCGGCCATCGCTGAGCTTGAAGAAAAGCTTGTTGCAGCCAAAATTCCTTTCGCCAAAACCTTATACCCGCTCTTTTCGCTTGGCTATGTAGGTTATTGGAATGCTGAGTTTGTGAAGTACCCCATCTTCTTATCGGTACAATTACCGGGAGATCAAGAGTTGCTCATGACCTATGACATCGATTTGCGCGCATTTGTTGTCAATAAGATTGTTGAAGCACCAGAATATGACCACTTGATTAACATGGAGGCTTCGTCTGACTTTGGAAAAGGAGACGATTACCTCATGAAACTTATGATGGTGAGCGAACATCTCTTGATCGTTCCGGCGCATGAAACGCGTATGCTTGACGCCTTTATTGAGCAATCAGCTGCTACTTGGTTTAATTGAAATCACATCCCATGCGAATCATATCTTGGAACGTCAATGGCATTCGGGCGCTGGTCTCGAAAGGCTTTCACACCCTCATTGAAGATCAACTCGGTGCGCCCGACATGCTTTGTCTGCAAGAAACTAAAGCGCAAAATGAGCAGGTTCGCGAAGCGCTTGCTGACCTCTTGGGCTATCACATTTATTCAAATAGTGCTGTCAAAAAAGGGTACAGCGGCGTGGCGGTGCTATCTAAACAACCTGCTCTGAATGTGATCAATGGAATTGGCATTGAAGAACATGACCAAGAAGGCCGGGTACTCACGCTCGAGTACGAAACATTTTACTTACTCACCGTTTATACGCCCAATTCTCAAAATGAATTGGCACGACTACCCTACCGTAAAACTTGGGACGAAGCTTTCAAACACTACGTCGCTGAACTTGATGCCAAGAAACCCGTGATTATTTGCGGTGACCTCAATGTAGCTCACCAAGCCATCGATATCGCTCGGCCACAATCAAATTATAATAAGAGCGCAGGTTACACCCAAGTCGAAATCGACGGAATGACTGCTTTACTCGATGCCGGTTTTATCGATTCGTTCCGTCACCTGAACCCCGACAAGGTGCAATATTCATGGTGGAGTTTTCGAGCTAACGCTCGGATGAATAACATTGGCTGGCGCATTGACTACTTTTTAGTAAGTCAACGGATGAGCCAAAAACTTTGTGATGCCTATATCTTGGATGAGGTCACTGGCTCAGACCACTGTCCCGTTGGCATTGAACTTAAGTAAAGCACTCAGCGCACCAAGACCACGAATCCGCTGCGTTCGAAAGAAGTATTTCGAATTCCAACGGCCTTAACAACCCACTGGTACACTTCGTCTTGCCCGAAGTGATCGCCTCCATTCACTTCGCCCAGCCAAGGCTCATTGATGTCATTGGTGTAGAAAATCTCTTTGCCCCAACGGTTATAAATCCACATCTCAAATTGCTTCACACTGTGGCCTTGTGCCCGGAATACATCATTGATGCCATCGCCATTGGGCGTGAAGGCCGATGGGACAAAAACATCCATCAGTGGATGGAACAAGCCTGTTATCGAATCTATGCAACCTAAATCATCCGTTGCATAGAGCGTAACCGTTTGTGTTTCATTTGAGGTGAAGGTATACGAAGGTTCGAATTCTGTGCTGGTACTTCCATCCCCAAAATCCCAAAAGAACTGAGCATTCGAAGGTTCACTGGTGTTAAACGTTTCGATGCCCCAAGTTCCGAAATAGCTGAAATCAAAGTTGGCGATTACCTCATCAACGGCTACAAAAATCTCGTTGATGGTGGTGTTTTGGCATTGATCAGTCACTGCAACTGTGTAAACTGTGCTTTCAGTTGGTGATACATTTACGAAAGCACCACCTTGATAAATAGGAAGCCATGTGTAAATATACTGCCCAACCGGATTCAAAACTTCGGCTGCTAATTGAATCGCGTCTCCTTTGCATATTAGCGTGTCGGCATTTACAACCACTTGAGGCGGTAGGGTTGGAATGCTCACTGTCAACACATCCGAAACAGAATTACCGCATTGATCTTCAACTTCCAAGGAAATGTTCATCACCCCTAGTGCTATAAACTCGAGCACACTCGAATTGGGCTGATCAAAGCCGTTCAAAACCCAATTATAAGTGTAGTTTCCAACTCCACCTGAAGGATTGGAAACCACTTCAACTTCATCTTGGCACGGCACAACAAAATCCTCGCCTAAATCAAGTTCTATTGGCACGGGAGGAATTTGCACCTGCAAGGCATCACTGCCTTGGTTGCCACATACGTCAGTGACCTGAAGCGAAACACTGGCATTCGCACCTACCTGAACAGTATAGGTTGGTGTAAATGCCGCTTGATTGCCGTTCACTTGCCATTCATAAGAGTAAGCGGGCGTGCCTCCTGAAATAGAGGGGGTAATTAAACTCGCATCCATACAAGTTTGTGTAATGTTCTCCCCTAAACCAACGGTGATCGTTTGCGGGGCAACCGTTAAACTCACCGTTTCTGAAGCCGAATTCGCGCATTGGTCGGTTACTACAAGCGTAAGGGTTGCCGGTTGAGTCAAAGTAACCGAAGTCGAAGCGGTATTCGCACCGTAGGGTTGTCCGTTGAGCTGCCAGTTATACGACAAATTCCCAATGCCACCGGTCACAATGCTTGGTTCAACCGCAAGTGGAGTTGCACATGTAGCGACAATGCTCGCAGGCAATTCAAGATTAATTGGGACTTCATTGAAGAAAAACTCCAATTCAGCAATTTCTGATTCTCCACAGCCATCAGTGACCACCAGCAATAAACTCCCCTCTGCTGCTGGGTCGTACGAAACATCTGCTGTTGTGCTGAGTGTATTCCCAAACGGATCTAACCAGTTGTATTCATACACACCATTACCTCCAGAAGCGCTAGCTGTTGAGGAAAGCGATGTTAAGCAATCAATGCCGATAGGGCCGCCTGTGACAGGCGCAATGGGTTCAAGCACAGGAATATAAACGGTGGCTGATGCATTACTTGGTGCCAATCCGCAAGTGTCTGACACCGTCAACAAATAGGTTGTCGTTTCTGCTGGCGTGACCTCCAAGCTTTCATTGCTCCCAAAGCCTACCCAACTGTAATTGTAAACACCGTATCCGCCAGAAACCGTTGGCACCAAGGTTGTGCTTTCGTTGCAATTAATAAACGCATCGTCTATTTCTACAACCAAAGGCTCAACGTCAATGATGAAGATCTCCAATGTTTGCTCGGTGATTGAAGTGCATGTTCCAGCGGCCGTGTAAGAAATAACTAGCGACTCCATCGGTTCAGCGGCTCCATCGAGCAAGGCTTGAACGGTAATCGCTGTAATGGATTGCCCCGGGTCAAAAACAATTGTTTCAGGCAACTGGGTGTAATCAACGCCATTGATTGCTGTGCCAGAAATTGAAAGGTCGAGCACTTGTTCGGCACTTAAGTCGCCGTTTCGTTCGAAAATGATCGTCGCCAAGCCGCAACCCTCAAGCAACGTATTCTCGCCCCCATTGACTGCATCAAGCTCCAATGAAACATCAACACTCGGTAAGGTAAAGCTGTTTGCTTCAAAGAATACCGCGCTGTCATAGCTGGTATCACCCGCATCGGCTATTGCAATTTTAATTTGATATGTTTCACCACATATCAGTTGATCGTAAGCGGCTTGCAATGCCACTGTGTACCCATCAAATTGGGTTGAGAGCGGTGAGTTATTGCTCGTGTTGATTACGTAATACTGGCAATTCACACACCCGAGATCGTTATTTCCAGCGTTGACATTATTGATTGCAACGGGCTGTGTAGTGCCCGGAATGAGGGCAATATTGATTGCATTGTTCGCATAGGGACCAGTTATCCCAGGTCCGCTCAAGAAGAATCCAAAAACATCGTTAAATGATGAATTGGCAAATTCAGGATACTCTTCTGAAGCAAAAACGTAGTTGAAGCTCACGCTATCACTTTGCGCAACGAAATTAAAGGTAACAGTGGCCGCATCGTTCAAAGATAGATTGGTCAGAATCGCCAAATCAGGATCAGAAACTCCAAAATTGCCACCGCCAACTGTAGAACTCCCAATATTGTTGGGACCTTGAGCAACTGTGACGTTACCTGTTGCCACAATCATACCACTCGAAAACCCGATGCCACAATTGATGCACGTGAAGGTGCCAACCTGATTTGCATTTCCTGTTGAGGTGATGTTGAATGCTTCCGCTCCTGGCCCCATTAAAAGCTCAACGCCTTGTTGAGCCGTTGCAGTAGGACTGGCTACCAGCTGACTGTAGCCTGTATTCATGTAGAATAAGATCCCACAAGCGAGAAGCAGATAGCCTAGATGTTTCATTTCGGTTTTAAGGTATTTGGCGCTGCCACGCAACCGCTATTTATAAGACGCTTTAGCACATCAATTAGTTGCCTCATTAGCGCACCAAGGTGATTGGGCCGGCGTAAACCTTTCCGTCAGACATCGTCAGTATGAAATAATACGTACCGGCGGCCAAATCATCGCCCCTCCAGTTGTTGCTCGCGCTGTAATTCAAATCTTCATAAACTACATTGCCCCAGCGATTCTGAACCACCAAATGGCTGTTCGGGAAGAATGACAAATTCTCGAACACCAATGCATCATTCACACCATCGTCATTGGGCGAGAAAATATTAGGTAGCTCAATCTCACAAGGAAGCAAAAAGGTCTCAGCAGATGATGATGCGCCGCACAATCCTTCAAAAGTATAGGTCACAACCAGGTTGCCTTGACCAGCCATCGCCAAGTCAATTTCACCTGAAATGGGGTCAATGCAAGCTCCACAGGCAGCCGACCACTCACCGCCACCTTGCAAGGCATCCGGACTGTAAAAACCAGCGTCGATACATAGCAAATCAAGGATGTCAAAGCTTGCATCGCGCTGATCGAGCACCACGATCTCAACCAAATCCTCATCGCTGCAAACGCCTTCGATTGAATAGGTTACAATATAAGTGCCTGCTCCAGCTACTTGCGGATCAAAAATCCCGTTTCCATTCAAACAACCTTCGCAGTCGGCTGCCCAAACCCCGCCAGGTTGAGCGGCCGATATGGCAACCGCTGAGCCGGTTTCGCACAATTGAGGCACAGGTACCAGACTTGCATTGACATCAGGAGCAACAACAACCTCAATGAATGTCGGCGCCGAGCACAATGCGTCAAAATCGTAGACCACGGTAAACGTTCCCGGACCTGAGCTACTGCCAGAAAAAAGCCCGCTCTGTGCATTCACACAATTGCCGCAATCTGCTGCCCAAAATCCACCTGCATTGTCAGCCAATAAAATAATCTCTTCCGTCTGGCAAAGCGGTTCGGGTGTTGTCAGCGAGGAAGTTAATGTAGGTTCAATCGCTACGGCTATGCTTTCGTCAACGGTGCATACGCCCTCCAAAAGATATACGAGCGTGTAGCTTCCGGCCGTTAGGCCGAAAGGATCAAAAACCCCTGCGTTTGACACGCAACCTGCACAATCAGCAGACCACACGCCCCCCTGCGGCGTGGCAGAAAAACTAACCGGTGCACTGTAATCGCACAAGGCAAGTGGTCCGTTCAAACTTAAACTAGGCGGTGTCGAAACACTCACCGAAACCGAATCAACAATCGGCCCACATGCACCTTCAACCGTGTAAAACACTTGATAATCGCCAGCTCCGAGGCCTGTTAAATCAAGTTGCCCGCTTTGGTCAATGCAGCCTGAACATTCGGCATCCCAAACCCCATTTGGTTCTAAGGCCGTTAATACAAGCACCTCAACATCGGTACACACAGGTTCGGGTGTCAACAGGCCCGGATCCAAATCATCGAGCAAAACGTCGATATGAATGGTCGCAATTACATCACCTTCCAATTCAACTTCCGGATCTTCTTCTTCATCGGGGATAAATTCGTTGATGCAAAAACTAGCGTTTCCTGAGCTGCCTGATGGCAAAGCCGCCGTGGCCAGTGAGGTTCCTTGATAGGTAAGTGTGAAGGTCGAGCCATTCCATCCATCACCGAATGAGTCGAACATTTGCAGCGTATAACAACCATTGGGCAAGCAAACCGAATTGCTGTAAGGCGCTCCGCCACTGAGTACATTCACGCCATTCAGAAGCAAATTCCACGAAACCTCACCAGGGAAAGTTCCTGACCCCACAGTAATGGTATAAAAAACGCAACCATCGCCTGCCAAAGGTGAGCTGCAAATATCATAAGTTAAAGCAGCATTGTAGGTTGATGCCGAATCGGGGCAAACTTCGATCGATTGCCCCTCTCCGATGTAAACGCCATTCTCAAACCAATTCACAGTTCCAGCTGGGTCACCCGCAGGCACGAAACGCCATGCCTCCGCTCCTGCCGTCCACGGCCCCGTATTTCGTCCAGGGGGCGCAATGCCGATTGTACCACCTTGATTCTGAATACCGATCAGCGCACTACCACTGTTCCATGCACAAAACGGACGATTCACAACATACACTTCAACCACATTCGTTGATTCGTGTAAAACAATTTGCGACGATGATTGCAAACTCGTGCAGCTAAACATGCAAACATTGTCATAATTAACTACAAAAGTGCGGCAAGGAGCGGTTCCGTATGTAGCATATCGAATGTTGCCACATGTAGCCGGGTTAATGTCTTGGTAAATACCAAAAATTGAATTCGTAGGCAAGGCCGCTGAGGGTATTTGCTGTGTAAATGCCCACGGACAGCCCCCATTCGCACTGAATGCGTTGAACGTCACCAAACCATTCGAACCAAGCACAATGCTCGAATACGTTTGACCAAAAAAGCAAAAATCAAAGCCCATCGGAATCAATGCCGACCAAATATCATCCGTTGTACTAATCGTAACTGTGCCCTGATTCAAGGGATATGGCAAGGTCGCATTGGCAATCGGCTCAACCGTGTAAGTCGTCGGTGCGTTCAGCACAGGATAATCGGCTACCAAGGTCGTACATGCATTGCAGCCGACATCTAAAGAATCTTGAAGCCCTAAATTACTGTCAATCTCACAAAATGATTGGGCCACTAATAAGCCAGGGGCGAACACAAAAAGTGCCACCAATTGAAGGGTATAGCGTCGCATTGTTTCGGTTATCTCGTTTCGGAAGTTACAAAAAAAGTGATTCGTTCACCTCCGACAACGACGAATTCGGCTCAGTGAACCTGAATGAGGTAAAATCGTCGACTAGAACATCCTCTTACTCTTCCAGTTTATGATTTTCGCGCTAACGCGCGGATACCGCCCTTAATAACAGGCGTTAAAATTATAGCGATATCGGTACCCAAACAATTCGGTCCTAATTTCCTCCAAAAGGATAGATGCCCCGATCGATTCTAAGAAAAAAAGGAGGCGAAATGCCTCCCTTTTGTTGCTTCAACGCAATGCTATTTTCAAACGCTAGAACGGCATTTCTAGCGCAGTAAGGTCACTGTTCCATTCAATTCAACGCGCTCAGCAGTTGAAAGCGAATGAACTACGGCACGCCAAACGTATACTTCATTTTGAGCGTAGTATGCGCCACCGTTGACACTGCCGTCCCAAACATCATTGATGTCGGTTGACTCGTAAACAATACCTCCCCAACGGTCAAAAACCTGAATTTGGAAGCGATCAGGGTCGACATCCGTGCCCAGCACGTAAAACACATCATTCAATCCGTCATTGTTCGGTGTGAAGGAGTTTGGAATGTAGATGTTCAGCAAGTCATTAATCACAATGACGCGGGTGAGCTGATCAGTGCAACCGTTGGCATCAGTGACTGTCAATCGAACGGGGTACTCTCCTCCAACATCAATAGGGAATTCAAAAATTGGGTTTTGCTCGGTAGATGCTCCTAAATTCGATACCAAATCGAATTCCCAATCCCATGCAACAACAGAGCCCGTCGACAAATCAAAGAACGAAATCTCGGTGTCTGGCATGGTCGTCGGCTGAGGGTCTGCCGTGAATCCTGCGACCGGATTCGTAAATACCTGAATGTAGTTCGGGTACACTGAGGTGTATTCACAACCCGCTGGACTTGTCAATTGAAGTTCAACGGTATAAAGCCCAGGAGCCTCATAAACCCCAAATGGATCAAGTACATCGGTTCCAGTACCTTCCCCAAGAATCCAGAACACATCGGTATACGTTGCAGGATCGTTTAAAATCTCAAATTGCATAATCGCAGGTGCACAGCCTTGGGTAGTGTCTGCAGCAAAGGTGGGCACCAATGGTGTCTCAACAATTACTTCCCAGCATGCGGTTGCGGCTGGTGTTTCACACGCATCGGTCAAAATCATGCAGTAAGTACCCGTAACATTCTGAATATAATCTAGTGTATCGGCATCACCTACAGTGCTTCCTTGAAACTGCCAGGTGTAGGTGTAAGGAGCTAGCCCGCCGACGGCAGAGGTTACCTCCAATTCGGCCATGGTTCCACCACAAATCGAAACGGGGCCTTCGATTTGCACTTCGAGCGGATCGCGAAGGTTCACTGTTACCGACAACGGTTCTGAATTACAACCTGCTTGGTCGGTGGCAAATACAGTGTAGGTTGTCACCACCGTCGGAGAAACAACCTGGGTATCGCCCGCGCCTAAACCTTGATCCCATGTGTAAACCCATGTACCATTCACATCCATTGCCGAAGATGCTTCTAAAGTTGCTGACCCGCTAATACAAATCAATTGATTCGGTGTGAGATTAAACACCATGGGCTGCGGTTCAGGCATTTCAATTTCATTCACGTATTCACAGCCAAAGTCATCTGCAACTATTAAAGTATAATTACCTGGAACTAGATTATCGTAAACAAATGAGCCACCATTGGTTTGTTGATCATCCACCACAACCCCTTCAACCATGAAAGTAACATACCAGGGGCCAGTACCAGAACTACCGTCTATTTCCGCTTCAATTACACCATCATTTGCATTGCAAGAAGGTGGAAACCAATCTACCGTGAAGTCAAACGCTGGCGCTACGGTTACTTCGTCGTAGGAGGTGCAATCTGGCTGACCAGCAGGCCAAACTGCCAAAGTAAACACCGTTTCGCCGTTGATTGAAAGCACTTCTGGGTTTGGAACGTTCGGGTCAGACAATAAGTTTGCTGGCGTCCACTCATATTCATATTGAGGCAATCCTTGTGTGCATCCGACATCGAGGTTCCATTCTGTTTGAGAGCCGCTTTGGCACGAAACTGAGCCATCAGTAATCAACTGAAGGGTTAAGCAGCCCGTGGCATTGGTCGCGACCCAAGATAATCCCGCTAAGTCCCCCTCAATTGGCCCTGCCAATAAAGGAGCATTGGTGCTATTGCCATCGTAGACATACAGTGCATCCCAAAAATTCTCAGTTGTACCTGCGTTGAATACAATATCTATAAATGTCAACCCATCACCAGGGTTATCAGGGCAATATGTGAAAACGGTATTCTCGTTGTTGCCATAACAATAGACATAATTACCTGCTACATTCGCGCACGAAGGAGATGGTGTGCCATCCAATCCACCTTGTAAAAATGTGCCTGGACCACACAACGTCAAATCAGGGCCTGCATCAGCTTGGCCAGCTAGTTCGACGGTCACATTGACCGTGTTCTCATGTGTACAGCCGTGGTTGTTGGTGACTTGATAGGTGAACGGGAAAACACCCTCTTGGGTGGGTAACACGCAAACTGAATTGCCATCGGCACTCTGCGAAATGATATCCAAGCCAGCTGGGTTGAAACTCCAGAATGAACTGTCTGCGCCTAAACCAATCTGCGGAGTAAACTCTGTTACATCTGGAATAATTGCCGGGTTAAAATTCAGTCCCCAGCTACTCAATTCCCCATCATCTCCTCCCCATAAGTCACAAATTGACAAAGTCCAAGTTCCGTTCAAATCACAGCCAACAAGCTGTGTGAGTGGTTCTAAACTTGAGTAAACACCTTCAGGCAAGCTGTTGTTGGCACCTGTTGTTGCCGTTTGCGACCAAGTTCCATTCGGTGCGTTGTTTGTCCAAGAATAGTCCCAAAACGTTTGATTGGCGATCCCAAGATCAGTACCGTTCGCACCAACGTTCGGGCCGTTCGGCTGAAGCATTTGCTGGTGCAAAATAACCGACTGCCCTGTCGGACATTCAATGGTTACAACAAGGTCAAACAAGAAGCTGTGTTCGATTGAAATATCAATGCTCACAAGGTCATTGATATCTGTCAACGTTTGGCCTGGACCAAAACCAGTTACCTCAATTTCTGAAGGAAAACACTCCCCCACGTTGTCGCTCAAAGTTACGTTATCGGAGTTTGAGTAATTTAAATCTGGACCACTCCACGTGACTTCATAATCATCGGGGAATGCATCCAAACAAATCTGTTCACCTAAGCACAAATTCGCGTCAGCCGGAAATGGATCCCATTCGGGGTATGTAGCTACAAGTACTTGAAGACTAATTCGGTTGGTCGAAGAACATCCGTTATTATCTACCAAATAAAGTTCTACGATGTACTCTCCCGGTTCATCCCAAGAATGACTAACAATCGGACCGCTCGTGTCTGTCGTTCCGTCTGCGAAATCCCATAGCCATTCCGTTATGGCAAAGCCTGCTGCTGCGAAGGATGAAGACCCATCGAAATTGATCACGTCGCCAACACAAATTCGCTTATTAGCTGGAGCATCGTAAGTTCCAGAGGCTGTCGGACGGTCACAAGGCGTTTCGCAAGTAATCGTGCCGCCAAAATTACCTGTGCCAACACCGTTTGACTGAAAAACAAAGGTTAAACAACCCGTGGTATTCAAAGGAGTAGCTGTCACCGTTAAACCTTGAAGCTCAGTTTGCGTATACGAACCTAAGGTACCCGCTTGGGTGTTGTCGCCGTCATAAATGGCCATTGAATCCCATGAGTTCTGAGCGCCTTGATTGCTCAATTGAAAGGTCAAAAACACGACTGTAATCACGTCGCCTTCTACCTCTGGACAAATTGTTGTGGTGAAGTTCTCATTGTTCGAGTACCCGGGTCCACCTTGGCCGCCAGAATCAAAAAAACCGCCCGCGCAGGTAAAAAAAGTACCATTCGACATGGTAACACTCCCCCCCTGCCCGAAAGTCATCGAAGATGCTGCGAGAATCAATAAGAACGTCCCTAAGAGTCTGTTAATGAATCTCATTGTTGTGCGATGAATCGTTCTTGTAAGGTTTTATAGGCCTCCAATTTGAGAAGGTAACCTGAATCACCGATCTTGTAATAAACCGGTTGGTCATTCCTGCGATTGAAAGCGTAAAGTTCTGAATGAAAGTCACTTGACATGAGTAATTCAAAAGTGAGCTCCGGAACTTCGCTTTTAATCCCTTGCACACCCAGCGCATCAGGTAAATCAGAAATGTCTTTCGGCGCAACATTGTCGATACTATGACCTTGTGCGTCGATAAAAACGTACAAGGCGAGCTTTTGCCCACCAGCTGAAACGATTTGCGCAGCTTCTTCGGCGCCAAATTTAACGGTCAACCAATCGGTTGATTCGCTATTTTGGGCTAAAGTACCTAGCGCGGTAAGTAGAAAAGCTGCAATAAATAGTGTGCTACGCATGTGTAGTTTTTTCAAAGTTACCGTTTTCGATCCATTAATAAGACTCACTTCATACATTGAAGGTTGCCTGTGCTATCGAATGATGGTCACATGGCCTTCAACCAATTTATTCTCTTGAGTGGTTAATGATCGGGTTTCAATCCGATACAAATACACGCCATCGGGCACATAATGTTCGCCATTGTTGTAATTCCCGTTCCAACCGGCCTCAAAGTCTGTGGTTCGATGCACAACCTCTCCCCAACGGTCAAAAATCAACAGTTCAAAATGATCGGTATCTACATCGTAACCTGTAAATCGGAAAACATCGTTAATGCCATCATTATCAGGCGTGAATGCATTCGGTATGTACATAGTAAACTCATCCACCACAAAAACATAACGCGTAAGCGAGTCAGTACAGCCCCAGTTATTTGAAACATACAAAGTCACAGGATACAAGCCCGGCGTGTTTGGAAAGGCATAGGTCGGATTAAAATCAAACACCGAATCGACCGAATTGAACAGCCACATCCAATCATCTGAACTCAAGGCATAATTGATAAAGTCAACCCGCGTATCCGGTAAAACAGCCGTTTGTGGTGTGAAATTGAAGCCCGCCGACGGCTGATTGAACAAGGTCAACAAATTCTCTTCGATGTGGGTGAAGACACATCCATCGACACTAATGGCCGTGTAAGTGACGTCGTAAAGTCCCTGAACCTGGTAGGTGTGCAAGGTCGTGGTCGGTTGGGTTGAAATTGATCCATTACCAAAGTCCCAAACAGCGCTCCCGATTTGATCAGGATTCGTCGCATTACCCTGAAAACCTACCATTATGGGTACGCAACCTCCTAAGGTATCGACTGTGAAGGTCGGATCTATTGCCTCCGCCAAATCAATGGCAATACACTGAATTCCTGAAGGGGTTTCGCACGCATCGGTTATCGTACAACACCAGTTCCCCGAAGCCGGTGGCGATACAAAAGCTGACTCCGTAACCAACTCAATACCTACATCGGATGTCCACGTGTACGTGTAAGGTGCCAATCCGCCGAAGGCGCTAACCACAGCAATCTCAATTGAATCACCCGGACAAATCGTACCGCCTGGCTCGATTGTGAGTTCAAGCAAGCCGAGCACCTCAACCTCGATCTCAACGGCTTCGGTTTGGCAGTTCGGCCCAAAGGTGGCTACCATTGTGTAAATTATATCTGACAACGGCGAAACGTCGATGCTCTGGCCTGATGCGCCATTGCTCCAAGCGTACGTCGCATCAGGAAATGGATTCTGAACAGATAATGTCGCTGTGCCGCCATTGCAAATCGTTGTATCGGCTGATAACACAGGGCTGAACACAGGTACATTCACAGTAACTTCGGCTACATCGTCGCAGCCTGGAAAGCTGTATATAAATACGCCTTGTTCATCTTCGGTTGCATCGAAGAAGCCATCCATCGCATTGCCGTCTTCATCCACCCAAACGCCGTTAAGATCAGGCGAGCCACCCAAAATCGGAAACAAGGGGAACACCTCAGCATCCGGACAAACATCGATCTCCGCATCTTCACCTGGATAGGGTGGATCACCAATACTCACCAAAACGTCGTCTGAAACTGCACACTGTGGAGCGATGCTCGGCGCTGCAGTCAGCGTGAACACTTGGTTCGCAGTCAAGCCATTCACGAAAGGATTCAAGACTGTTGGGTCTGACAAAAACTCCGTTGGCGTCCATGAAATATCGTAGCTCTCACTGCTCGTGCAGCTGATTGTGTAATTCAACTCGGTTTGTGAACCCGATTGGCAGCTCACCGACCCATCTGATTGGATGCTGATGGTAATGCATCCATTCTGCGCAGCCGTAAAGGTTAACCCCGCTACATCACCTTCCAAATCAGCAATGAGCGGTGAACCTATATCTGGGCCATCATAAACAAAGAAACTATCAAAGAAATTCTCAAAGGAGCCCGCATTGATAGTGAGGGTTAAAAAAGTTACACCGTCGCCCGGATTGTCAGGACAATAAGTGAAAACCGTATTCTCACTGTTACCATAGCAATACGTGTAGGTACCAGCCGCATCGTTGCACTGCGGCTGCGCCTCCCCATTCACCAAGCCATTGAGTTGCGCCTCTGAACATGCTAAAAACAAGTTGTCTCCAGCAAAAACCGTTGGGGGCTCTACCACCAAAACGCTGACCAATGTATCATACTGGCAACCAAAATTATCGACAACGACAAACTCATAATTGTGAACGCCAGGCGATTCGGGTTGTACTGTAATATTTAATTCATTGTTGTCGATAATCCCAGGGGCATCTTCCCAAAACGCATCAACGATAATGGGCGTGTAAAATTCAGGATCGGGATACAAAGCGGGGTTCAAGGTGATCTCCCAACCGAAAATGTATCCATCGTCAATACCGATGTTGTCGCGCACTGTAATTACCCACGGACCAGCAACTGGGCAACCAATAAAACTGTCCCAGCTCTCTTCGGGTAGGTAAGTTCCAGTGGCCATGGCATTGCCCTGGCTAACCGGTACCGTATTTCCGTTCGCCCATTCTTCACCTAGCGTGCCCCAAACGGCATCCAGCGAGAAGCAATAATCAAACCCAACGCCTGGAATAAAATACGAATCGTCTGTTGCATCACCCAAGAAAGTACCGCCTCCACCAAAACCACCGGGGAACAGTCCATCCCCACCAAAACCATTGAAAATATTAATCATGGTACCATCAGGACAAGTCAAACCCATCTCCAAGTCGCCCAAAAAACTATGCTCAATGTTCACACAAAGCGACAAAAAGTCGGCGGGGCTGCTAATGGTTAACGCGGGGTCAATTCCCGTAATAAAAATCGTATCGGTATGATTCAATCCACTGCCGTCTGGCAACGGAAACTGTCCTGCACTCAAACCTCCCACATAAAAACTACCCGGTGTAGGCTCAAAACCGGCATTGTTCTCAACGTCAACAAATCCGCCAATAATGTCTGTCGATTGCCCCAAACAAATTGGATTCTCAACCGGAACAGCCGTTTGATAGCCGGGCGTTGTTGAAACCCGTACTTTCAGCGTATCCACGCGATTCAAGCCCAAATCATCCGTTGCACTCACCACTACATTGTATCCAAACTGCCCGGGAAAGGTGTGGGTAACGGAGGTTAATCCTACCCCACTCAACAAGGTACCATCGCCCAAATTCCAATTGAACACCATCGTGGCATCTGACTGAAAATAACCGTCATTTCCCGTCGTCGAATACGGATAATCACCTGCGACCGAGAAGCTTACCTCTTCTCCCGGACAAATATCTACGTACCCCGGCTGGTTCTCACCATCTGCGGGGTCACTTGACAATGCAATGGAGTAAGGCTGCCAGCCTGTTCCACACGACACAATCCCTTGAAATCCTTCGCCTTGACCTATCCCATTGGATGTAAACACCAGCGTCATGCATCCGCTGCCATTCTCCACCGTAGTATTCAAAACAATGCCGCCGGGATTGGTCACCGAGTTAAAACTCCCCATCAATTCAGCGCCTGTGTTGTCGCCGTTATACACCGTCACAAAATCACCATCTGCCACGTCCCAAACATCGCCCACATCCGTACTGATGCGCAAAATCACCGCATTTCCAGCGTCCGGACAAATCGTAATTTGAAAATTCTCATTGGCTGCATACGGGCCACCAGCATTCGAATCAGTGAACGGAATCTCCTGTGCACATGGGATCACAACGGTGCCCCCCTCAGCAATATTCACTTGAGCTCCCAATCGCAACGATAGGAATAAAACAATACAAAATATAGGTATGCGCACGGCTACAGTAATTCTCGGTTCTTGCAAAAATAACAATTGCGCTTGGCAACGTTAAGAGAACTACCAACAATTGTAAATGGTTGCTTTGATTCCTACTAACGAATCAAACTTACATGACCTTCAAATCGAAAGCGTTCGGCGCTGTGCGCGTCTTGAACCTCAAGAATCCAAACATACGCTCCGTCTTGCGCAAAATAATCACCACCCCGAACCTGACCGTACCATGCGGCTGCAGGGTCGTTGCTCATAAAAATCATTTCGCCCCAGCGATTATAAATCGAAAACGAATAACTCTCCGCTAAAATCCCTTCAACAACAGGACGAAATCCGTCGTTTACGCCATCAAAATCCGGAGTAAAGGCATTCGGCACATACACCAACATTTCACCGGGAATGAACAACTCACGGCACACGGCATCGGTACAACCCGCATTGTTCGATACGTCGAGGCAAATGCGATACCCCTGGCCTCCCAATGGTGGAAACTGAAAACTTGGATTTTCAGCAGTCGAACTACCCAATCCGCTAAAATCCCAAGCATAAGTAGTTGCCCCCATCGACGCATTCTCCAAGCGTACTTCCGTGTTCAACACACTGATCAATTCACCATCCAAAATGTCAAAATCAGCGAAGGGCACAGGATAAACTTCCACCAAACCATCTAAAGAAAACGCCGAACTGCAGCCGTTCTCAGCCAATGCGTGAAGCGTTACATCATAACTCCCTGCGTCAGTCAAAACAATCGCTTCGGTAAGCGCGGTATACTCAATACCGTTGACAGTCCAGTAGTACAAGGCCGCATCGCCCAATTCATCAGGTATGGCCAAATTTAAAGTTTGCGGGGGGCATCCGCCTAACGGCGGGATGTCAATGTATACCTCCGCAGGAAGCAGCACTTCAACATCATAGCTGACCTCTGCAACACAGCCAAAGGCATTCATACCACTCAATTGGATGGTTCCACTTGAGAAAACTTCAGTCGTCAATGTTTCACCAGTCGATGTGCTTCCATCTAAAGCAGTCCATGTCAATGACTCCGCACCAGCGCCAATAAAGGTCGTAGCTGTCCCTAAACAAATCGATGACTCCCCAGTAATCGAAACAAGCGGCTGCGGATTTACAGTCACACTCACTTCATCGAACACAGTGCATACACCATTGCTTGCCTCTACGGTGTAGTTGATTGTACCTTGGCTCTCAAATTCAGGCAAGAAAAACATCGGGCTCGCCGCTGTTGCATCATCTAAGCCCAAGGCAGGTGTCCAAGTAAACACGCACTCTGCACAGGCTTGCATCCCCAATTGCACGGGCAAATCACCCCAACAAAGAACTTGATCTTCACCCGCAGAATATGCGAAGCCTTCTTCTACGAAAAAGCTAATGATGCTTGAGTCTGCAGGGCAAGGACCAATGGCGGGAACAACATAGGTGTATACCCCATCAACGCCCTGTGACGGATCGAAAATCAAACTCGTGGCGGGCGTGCCGTTGAAGAGCCAGTCTCCCCCCTCCGATGCGCCATTCAATTCCAATGTGGCGTCAACGGGCGCAGCAGTCGAGCATACGTTCAAGGTTTCGTTCACACCGGCTTCAAGGGGTTCCACCAGCTCAAGGTCAAGCACGGCCGTGGCATCACCACACACGCCATCTCCGGCGATCATGTAGGTATATTCTCCTGAAACAGCCAGTCCATCAGGCAACACTGAAGGAACAGAAATCGCGGCTTCGTTGGTCCACCCCCCTCCGACCGGTAGGTCGAAACCAAAAAAATCAGCCAAATTTAAGGGGCCGCCTGAGTAGCAGAGTGACTCCGTAGCAGTTGCGTCGAAAAATGCGGGGGCGGTAAGATCTAATGTTAAGGCGGTGTTCACGTCCGAGCATGCATTGTCACTGTACACGAAGTAGGTATAATTGCCTGCTTGAGCAGTTGCAAGGTCAATGAGATTTGAAATCGACGCGCCATCGGGGGCAAACCAGGTAGCATTGAAGCCAACCGTGGCTGGTATTAAACTGTGTAAATCAAAAATAGTAGGTGTAGCGCATAATGAGGCATTTATGGGTGCAACGACTTCGGGCGCATCATCGACTTGAACGATGTAATTCTGCGCCACACTGCCACAAACTGCTCCCGCTATGCTGTAAGTAAGGTTGTATGTTTGCCCCCCCTCTACAGCTAAAATACCAACAACCGGATTGCCGCCAATTTGCCAAGTTCCGCCCGGTGTTGTCGCCTGATTGAGTAGTGCGTTGAGGTTCACCACAGCTACAGATTCGCACACAACGCTCATACCTCCAGGTCCCGCATTGCCAAGCTGCTCAATTTGTAAGTTCACCAGCGAAGAAACCGGTTGACATCCAACAGCATCAACGGTATAGGTGTAATTTCCAGGCATGGCCGTTGCAGGAGTAAGCAATGACTCAGTGAACATGCCGTTGGGAGCAGTCCATGAACCAAAGTCTGTCACAGCTCCACTTAAAGCATCAAACAAATCAAAATCTGGAGCATTTGAACATAGTACCACATTGCCGCCTGAACCTGCAGAAATGCCGTCGGTAAATTCAATGGTTAAGGTTGCTGATAAATTTGGACAAGGTGTTGCCCCTTGTAAAATATATTCATAGGTTCCTGCATCATGTGTCAACGGGTCAAATACCGGGTTTACGGCAGTATTGGTGTCGTCAACCCAAAGCCCTCCACTTTGGGGCGTGCCGTCGAGCATACTAGTCATATCGAAAGCAACTGCATTCGGGCAAACGGTTATATCCGCGGGCATTCCAGGATCGGGCAACTGATTCTCAATCACAAACATAGTGCTAAAAACGGGTGGGCAACCAGGTACGGTATCAATCATATATGTGAACAAACCGGTCGCATCCGTTGCAGGGTTGTAATATCCGTCGATTGGTTGCTGCGTATTATTGAACCACTGCCCGCCGTAATCAGGATCCCCGGCTAAAACATCAGTCAGAAAAAACGGCTCATAGTTTTCGCAAATCAAGTACGTAGTTGAAAGCCCGGGATCCGCATTTTGAATCACACTCACCAAAACTCCGCTGCTCAATGCACAGCCATTCACATTGACAGTGTAAGTGTAAAAACCCGCGATGGACGTGTTCGGGTTAAAAACGCCTGTGCTCGCTTGACCAAGCGGATTGGTCCACTGCCCACCTGCTGCAGGCGAACCGCCCAACTGATTGAACAAATTCGTATTTCCTGATCCTGTGCAACGTATAATTTCTCTTACTTCGCCGGCATTGGCGCCTGGCAAGCCAATTGAAAACCAAGCTACGTCGTTCTCACTTCCATTGGTCCATTGCACCTGATACACCCCAGGACAAAGTCCTGAAATGCTGTGCGAGCCACTTCCATTGATGTCAACACTCACCAAGGCGCCATCGCTGGCATACCATTCATAGGTGTTCAATCCGGTGAATGAAGACGTTACAGTTGCTTCTCCAGTGCAACTCGTGCAGTTTGTGCTCGGCACTGCTTGCACAGTGGCGAGCAAGCACGCAGGAATCATGGCCATCGCAACTGCTACTACCCATCCCACTGACAAAGTCAAGATCTTACCTTGGTCACCGGTTCCCCTAAGCATTCCATTCAGAGTTATTAACAATTGTTCAAAACTACGAAAAAGGCCCGAACTGTGAAGTTCGGGCCCTTTAATTATACGTATTATTTGGGTTTTGGTTAGCGTACCACGGCTACAGACCCACTGTAGAACTTGTCACCTTTTGGTTTGTAAACCACGGCAGTCCAAGTGAATGTATCACCTGGCTGAGCCATTGTTCCATCGGGTAATAATCCACTCCAAGACTTTGACGGGTCTTGTGTTTCGTAAATAATTACATCTCCTTGCGACACAATGAATGTAAAGCGATGCTCACCAGTCATTAAAGCGCGGGGCATAAAGGTATCAAACACGCCGTCACCATTTGGTGAGAAGCGGGTTGGTGCCATCAATGCGTAATCTTCATTAACGGAGATCAATTTCTTTTTAGCATTGGCACATCCAAACTCATTGCTTACCATCAACTCAACCCAATGCGCTCCGCGTGCTTCGATCGGCATTACAGGGTTAATCTCTTCAGTTACTGAATCAACAATTACCCATTGTGCCTGATTGGCACGCTGCGAACGGTTATTGAAACGTACCACAGGAACCTCACCGATTGCATCAACGAACTCCCATTCGAAGTCTGCATCTGGATTCGGATTGATGACGATGATTTGATCCATCATTTTGGTTCGAATCACACCGTCTTTATTGCTCGTTACAGAAAGCGTTACATCGTACACACCAGCCTTCGTATAAGTGTGCGAAGGATTCGCCTGATTCGAGAAGGTGCCATCACCAAAGTTCCAGAGGTAGTTTCCGTCGATTCCTGTTGTATTGATGTTGAAGTGCACCGAAGTGCCCTCACAACCTTCACGCGTGCTGATTGAAATAGGAATAGCTGGCATGGAGCCCACTGCAGGAAGCTCAAACGCGGCCGCTTTGGATCGTCCTTTTACAAAAACGGGTTCTTCCGATAAACTTGAAGGCTGTGGCTGAGCATCAGCAACACCTGAAGTTTGCGCGGTTTGCGTTTGGCTGTTCGCCGCATCACGCAAGCGCTCGGCAACTGACTGTTTACCTTGCTCAAAGAAATCAGTTGGTGATTCAGCATCGCTAGCTGAAGCTGCATCGGCATAAGTGGGGTCAGAAATACCAACCAATTCACCTTTCCGTTGTGCCGCATCAAATGAAGCGCGTTCAAGCACTTCGGTATTCAGTGATGCTTGTTTCGCCCCGATGGCATTGTCGCTGCTGAAAAAGTACCAACCCAACAGCAGACCCGCAGATGCGGCTACTACTACGGCAAGTACCCCCAACGCGTTGCCAGCCGAAAGGCCTTTCCCCCCCTCTGCAGCAGACATGCTCGCTTGAAGTCTCTCCCAACTTCCATTTTCATAAGGCGCTTGATATGAATCAAACGCACTTTTTAGCCCCTTTTCGAAGCCGTCTAGCTGATTACTCATTCGCGATCTTTCAAGTCGTTAATCAGTATTTTTCTAAGGTTTCTCTTCGCCTTTGCATAGTTCGATTTCGACGTTCCAGTGCTGATTCCTAGGCGTTCTGCAATCTCGTGGTGTGCGAGATTTTCAAAAACATAGAGGTTAAAAATCGTACGATAAGCCGGTGTCAATGACTGCATTGCTTTCACAATGTCTTCCGGTGTAAAATCATACATTCCTTCTTCCTCATCCTCCTCATCAACAACTTCGGCAAAATCTTCAACCGAACTATTTTCTCCCAAAAGCATAAAATCAGTCTTTTTCTTCCGGAAGTAGTCTATGGCTGTATTTACCATAATCCTTCTCACCCAGCCTTCAAAAGAACCTTCAAAATTAAAGCGACTCATGTTCGCAAAAACCTTGATGAAGCCATCTTGTAAGATATCTTGAGCTTGCTCTCGATCACGTGTGTAACGCAAACAAACTGCCATCATGGTTCCGTACAACTGACGATACACACGTTCCTGAGCGCTTGCATTACCACGAATGCAGTTGCGGATCAGTTCGTTGAGTTCTTCGTCAGACATGTAGTCACGGTTTTAAGACGAAAACAACGCTTTACGGTTGCCTCCATCAAGAAACGAAGTACGCAAAATTTCAGATAACTTAACGACTAAAAATTCAATCTTCTGAAAATCAGATTGATAATTTATGCCACCGCACGAGTTAAAGACGACTGCAAGAAGTTGTCGATGTCGTTCTTACTTACAAAATCGTACACGCTGCGGTACATCAACGCGCGATGACGATCTTCTGCGCGCAATGAAGAACTTAACATGAACACGCGGGTATCGGGATGTGTGATTAAAAATCGGCGCTCAAACTGCTCCAAAAAATCAAAGCCATCCAATACGGGCATGTTAATATCTACATAAATCACCTCAGGAAAAGGAATAGCTCCTGTAGCCAATAGCTGCAATGCATCGTCTACTGATTCAGCCATCGTGACCTTAATCTGCTCGTCAGTGAGCTTAATGAATTCGCTCATGATAAAGTTGCAGCTCGGATTGTCATCAACGAGCAACACAGATTTTACGTATTCCATGGGTGAGTTATTTCACATAAATGTACGCTCCCTTCGTCCCAATGTTTGTCAGCCCCAACCCCATTGGAGACGTCAGATTCTTCCTACACCCTTCAATACAATGATCTGACGTACCTTTGCAGCATGAAACGCGTTGTTGTCGGTTTATCTGGTGGCGTTGATTCGAGTGTCGCTGCACACCTGCTTATTCAAGCGGGTTATGAAGTCATTGGCATTTTTATGCGCAATTGGAACGACCCCGAAGTCACCATCGGCAATGAATGCCCATGGATCGATGATGCAAACGATGCCATTCTGGTCGCTGAGCAACTCGGAATCCCCTTCCAAGTCATCGACCTTTCGATCGATTACAAAGCCCGCATTGTCGACTACATGTTCGCTGAGTACCAAGCAGGACGAACACCCAATCCTGACATCCTTTGCAACCGTGAAATTAAATTCGACCTCTTTCTGAAGGCTGCCGAAAGCCTTGGGGCCGACTATGTTGCTACCGGGCATTATTGTCAACGTTTTGAAGAATCTCGGCCTAACGGCCGGATGGTCTATCATTTGCACGCCGGAGCCGACACGAATAAAGATCAAAGCTACTTCCTCTGTCAACTGAACCAAGCTCAATTGGCAAAAGCGCTCTTTCCAATCGGTCATTTAACCAAGCCGCAAGTACGAGCCCTTGCTGAAGAAGCACAGTTGGTCACTGCTGCCAAAAAAGATTCGCAAGGATTGTGCTTCATCGGAAAGGTTAAACTTCCCGTGTTTCTCCAACAGCAACTCCAACCCAAACCTGGAAACATCATCGAAATCGACGCTGATCATCGCATCTTCAATGTTTCAGCCGACGAAGTTCGTTTCAATGCATTTCTTTTGGAAGCAAGCATGGGTGAAATTGTCGGACAACACAATGGCGCGCACTATTACACGGTCGGGCAACGCAAGGGGCTCTTCGTCGGTGGAAAAGAAAAGCCTTTGTTTGTAATTGGCACTGATGTCGAGAACAACCTTGTTTTTGTAGGTCAAAGCGACGAACACCCAGGGCTGTTCCGCAGCGGAATCCACGTGGAGCCGAATAACGTTCACTGGGTACGTGAAGACCTCTGCATGCAAGTGGGCGAAACACGACAATACGAAGCACGCATCCGCTACCGGCAACCGCTTGAAAAATGCACTTTAACGCAAACCAATACCGGCTTGCAAATCGTGTTTGACCGCCCGCAGCGCGCTATTGCAGCGGGTCAGTTTGTCGCATGGTATGCTGACGATGAGCTCATTGGAAGCGGTGTGATGAACTAATACGTGCTTAAACTTCCTCAGCGATGAGGTACACGTTACGATCTGCTGAACTGCGCGATACCAATTCGGCGACAAAACCTGCCAAGAACATTTGGGTGCCAATAATCATGGCAGTGAGTGCGATGTAAAAACCGCTCATTTCAGCGATGTTGCGTGCCGAAATCCCAACTGCCATGGCATACAATTTCTGCCCTCCGATGTAAGCGAACAATGCAAAGCCGAATGCAAACATCAACGTGCCAAATCCACCAAAAAGGTGCATTGGCTTGCGTGCAAAACGCGAAATAAAAGTGATGGTAAGCAAATCAAGAAACCCGTTTAGAAAACGCTCCATCCCAAACTTCGTGTAGCCGTATTTTCGGGCACGGTGCTCAACCACCTTCTCTCCAATCCGATCGAAACCCGCCCGCTTGGCAATAACGGGTATGTAGCGATGCATCTCACCAAATACTTCAATACTTTTTACCACATCGCGCTTGTAAGCTTTCAATCCACAGTTGAAATCATGCAAATGAATGCCCGACATCATGCGGGTTGCACGGTTGTACAGCTTGGTAGGAACCGTTTTAGTGATGGGGTCATGGCGTTTCTTCTTCCAGCCACTGACCAAATCGAAGCCCTCTTCGTTGATCATGCGAACCAACTCCGGAATTTCATCGGGCGAGTCTTGTAAATCGGCATCCATCGTAATGACCACCTTGCCATTTGCGGCTGTAAAACCCGTATTTAATGCTGCGCTTTTACCGTAGTTTCGTTGAAAGCGCATTCCGCGCACCGTTTGCGGGTGCGCGGAATGCAATTCTTCGATTATCTTCCAAGATTTGTCGGTGCTTCCGTCATCAACAAAAAGCACCTCGAAACTCCAACGGTTCAAAAGCACACGATCAATCCAATCGTACAATTCGCGCAGCGACTCTTCTTCATTGAAGAGTGGCACTACAATACTTACATCAACCGACGGAGGCGAAATCATAAACCGACTTAAATTTCGGCAAAGGTAGCTGCTTTATCTTCAACTGGCGGATTGCGTTTTACAATCGCAGCAACGATCAATGCACCAATGGCCCATCCGAAGGCCTGATAAATCAGACCCAACAATTGTCCACCAACCGAAAATTGCTTTTCCATCTGCTCACGCGCCGGTTCCAGCTGTTTTTCGATTTCATCAACCGGCAAATCAAAACGCTCAAACATGACCATCATGTTCTCCAGCGACTGCTCGATCAAATCACCCGCTAAATTGGGATCAACGACGTTGAACAACAATACTTGGTAAATGGTACCTACCACTGCTATGATCAAACTTGCAACAAATACACTTGTAAAGGCTTTTCCAAAAGGTAGGTATCCGCCCTCCGCTTTTCGAATGCGCAATCCTACGATCAAAAGGGTAATAAAGGCAAGCGGCAAGAGCGCAAAGCCCAACCACCAATTGGCTAAAAGCAAAGGGTCAACCAGGTAAATGATTAGGTTGATTGCAACAAGAAACAAGCCGGCTAAAAGGCCGTAAGAGAGGGCATGTTTACTCATGATACTGTTGTTTTTGGTTGTTAATGCGGTGAAGATAGCAAAAGCCTTGCAGCCTCGTAAAGACTTTCGTGATGAAAGCGTATTTCTTTAGGATGAACGGAAACCTTAAATGCACTTGAAATAATCAAACGGTTCGGCACATGCACTGCACACATAATGCGCTTTGCAAGCTGTACTGCCAAACTCGCTCACCAAACGGGTTTGCTTCGATCCGCATTTCGGACAAGCGATGATTCGCGGTTCGGCAAAGAGCAGCGACTTATTGCGCGACCCTTCTTCAGGTGGGGCTATGCCATAGGCGCGCAATTTCTCGCGGGCTTCAGCCGTTAACCAATCGGTGGTCCACGCAGGACTCAAAACCTGTTTAATGGTTACCGCATCACCAAACTGCCTATGCAAAACGGTGCGTATATTCACACCGATCACGTCCATCGCCGGACACCCGCTATAGGTTGGGGTAATGGTAACCTCCACCCCTGATGCATCAACAACCACATCGCGAACAATGCCCATATCAACGACATTGAGCACTGGAATTTCAGGGTCTTTCACCGTGGTCAGCAGTTCAAGAACGGCTTCGCGACTTGGTAATTCTGCGGCGTCTTTTACCATTGTGCATCCGGGTACATGCGCGGCAAATGCTGCATCTCGGCTAAAACAAAGCCCAAATGCTCACTGTGCACACCTTTCTTGCCACCTGTTTGCATCCATCCTGATTCAGGAAGCGATAATCCAGCTTGCGCAAGCACTCCAGCGACATTTTGTTTCCAGTATTTTGCAATTTCATCCAGATCTGCGCCCAAGCCCGACGCAGCGACCCTTCGATCGAGTTCGTCTGCGGTATACATTTCACCTGTAAACGACCACAAATCGCTGATACTCTGCTGTATTTTCTCATGGCTTTCAGCAGTGCCATCACCCAAACGAATCACCCACTCGCTGCTGTGACGGCGGTGGTACGTAACCTCTTTAAGCGATTTCGCAGCAATGGCCGCTAATTGGGCATCATTGCTCGCTTGAAGGGCATCAAAAAGCAACCATGCAAAGTGATCGTAATAAAATTGACGCGCAATCGTGTCACCAAAATGACCGTTCGGTTGCTCCACGAGCAAAACATTTTTGAATTGCTGTGTATCTCTAAAAAATGCAAGGCGATCTTCATCGCGCCCTTTGCCTTCGATCTCACCAGCGTATGAAAGCACCGAACGCGCTTGACCGATCAAATCGAGTGAAAGGTTTGTAAGTGCAATATCTTCTTCGAGAATGGGACCATGTCCACACCACTCTCCTAAGCGTTGACCAAGGATCAGCGCGTTATCACCCAATCGCAATAAGTAGTCGATTTTATCGTGTTGCTGCTCCATTACATGTGTTTAAGCGCATCAGGCAAATCGTAGAATGTCGGATGACGGTAAATTTTATCATCTGCCGGCGTGAAGAGCGCGTCTTTCTCATCAGGCGACGATGCAGTGATTGCATCTGCAGGAACCACCCAAATGCTCTCGCCTTCTTGGCGTCGGGTATATACATCACGCGCATTCTCTAGCGCCATCTGGGCGTCAGCGGCGTGCAAGCTCCCCACGTGTTTGTGGCTCAAACCCTGCCTGCTTCGGATGAAAATCTCGAAGAGCGGCCAATTTTTCTTATTCATCATGTTCGTAAGGTGTTCAAAATCAAGCCGCAGCTGTATCTTTCGATTCGGCGCGTGCTGCACGTTTTTCAGCGTGTGCCACTGCAGCTTCACGCACCCACGCACCTTTTTCGTGTGCGGTGCGACGTGCATCGAGACGCTGCTTGTTGCACGGGCCATTTCCGCTGATCACGTTGTAGAATTCTTCCCAATTGATTGCACCAAAATCATAATGACCGCGTGAGGCATTCCACTTCAAATCTGCATCTGGAATTGTTAACCCCAAAATCTCAGCTTGTGGAACAGTCATATCAACAAAGCGCTGGCGCAATTCATCGTTGCTAAAGTGTTTAATCTTCCAGCGCATTGAGTCTGCACTGTTCGGCGAATCAGCATCTGCTGGCCCGAACATCATCAACGATGGCCACCACCAACGGTTCAGTGCATCTTGTGCCATTTCACGTTGCTCAACCGTGCCTTGTGCCATGGTCATCATAATCTGAAAGCCTTGCCGCTGGTGAAAGCTCTCTTCTTTGCAAACGCGTACCATTGCCCGCGCATACGGGCCGTATGAACACTTGCAGAGCGGCACTTGGTTCATGATCGCAGCGCCATCAACCAACCATCCAATTGCACCAATGTCGGCCCAATTCAAGGTTGGATAATTGAATATACTCGAGTATTTCGCCTTTCCACTGTGCAAATCATCCAGCAAATCATCACGCTCAACGCCGAGCGTTTCGCAGGCCGAATACAAGTACAAACCATGGCCTGCCTCATCTTGCACTTTCGCAAGCAAAATGGCCTTGCGCTTTAAACTTGGTGCGCGGGTGATCCAATTTCCTTCAGGAAGCATGCCCACAATCTCAGAATGCGCGTGTTGGCTAATCTGACGAATTAAAGTTTTGCGATACTTTTCGGGCATCCAATCCTTGGGCTCAATTTTTTTATTTTCAGCGATATACGCCTCGAAACGGTCATTCATGTTGAACTCTTCCATTGCACTCATTTTGCTTGTGGCGAAGTTTCTACAAGTTTACGAAATTCCCACGGTTTCCTTTATAAATCCTGATCAAGGTCATGGGTTCATCATCTGCTTAAAAAATTATTCATGCTTATTAATTGCATGTTAACCGAGTAAACCGCGCATTGAAGTCCCTAACTTTCAGGCATCCGAGCGTCGCTTGGTCAATAGCACTATGAAATATATTCTAACTCTCGATCAAGGAACAACCAGTTCTCGCAGCGTTTTGGTTGATGCACATGGCCAAGTGGTGGGCATGGCTCAACGCGCTATCCAGCAGTATTTTCCGCAGCAAGGTTGGGTCGAGCACGATCCACATGAAATATGGGAAAGCCAAATCGCGACAGTTCATGAAGTACTCAAGCAAACGGGCATCTCCCCCCTCAACATCCAAGCTATCGGCATTACCAACCAGCGCGAAACCACCATTATGTGGCACCGCCATACCGGTGTACCGCTCGGTAAAGCAATCGTTTGGCAAGACAAGCGTTCTGCTCCACAATGTGAAATCTTAAAACAACATGGATTCGGCGAGCAAATCCGCGCCAAAACTGGCTTGGTTATCGATGCCTATTTTTCAGGTACCAAGATGCAATGGATGCTTCAAAACAGCGATGAGGCACGTGATCTGCACGATCGCGACCATTTGTGCTTCGGCACCGTTGATGCTTGGCTCATTTGGAAACTGACAAACGGTGCGGTGCATGCAACCGATTACAGCAACGCTTCCCGAACACTCTTGTTTGATATTCACCGGCTCGATTGGGACGACGAACTCTGCACTGCAATGGGCATCCGCCGGCAGGCGCTACCCCAAACACTGCCCTCCATGGCGGCCTTTGGTGTAGCGACCATTGACGGCGTGCAAATCCCCATAACCGGAGTGGCCGGCGATCAACAAGCGGCGCTCTTCGGCCAAGCTTGCTTTGAACCCGGCATGATCAAGAATACATATGGCACAGGCTGCTTTATGCTCATGAACATCGGTACACAGCCGAGCATGTCGCAACATGGTTTGCTCACAACCATTGCTTGGGCAACCGATGAGGTCACAGAATATGCACTCGAAGGTTCAGTATTCATTGCTGGCGCGGCAATTCAATGGCTCCGCGATGGATTAGAAATGATTGATCACGCCACAGACTCAGAGTACTTCGCCCAGAAAGCGAACTACCAAGAACAAGTGTATGTGGTGCCTGCATTTGCGGGCTTGGGTGCACCCTATTGGGACATGTATGCGCGCGGTGCAATATTCGGATTGACACGCGACACCGGTAAATCAGAAATTATACGCGCTACCCTTGAATCGATGGCCTATCAAACCCGCGATGTGCTCGAAGCCATGACTACCGATGCAAAACTGCCCATTGTATCGCTGCGGGTAGATGGCGGTGCCAGTGCGAACGATTTTCTCATGCAATTTCAAGCCGATATTCTTGAAATTGAAGTAGTGCGTCCACAATCTGTTGAATCAACCGCCCTCGGTGCTGCATTCATGGCTGGCATTCAATGTGGTTTTTGGACTAAATCGCAAATCGCGCAACTTCATGCCGTTGATCGCACCTTTCATCCCCGCATGGAAGGAAAAACCGCGCGCAAACTGTATCAAGGTTGGCAGAAAGCCGTAAAACGAACCATGCATTGGCTTGACGATGAACCGTGACTTAGCGCTCCAGCGTTTAAAAACGCAACGTTTTGACCTTCTGGTGATCGGCGGTGGCATCACGGGTGCAGGTATTGCACTCGACGCCGCGAGCCGCGGCCTTCGCGTTGCGCTCATCGAAAAAGCTGACTTCGCCAGTGGTACGAGTTCAAGAAGCACCAAACTCATTCACGGAGGTTTGCGCTATTTAAAACAATTCGAATTCAAACTCGTGAACGAAGTCGGCCGAGAACGCGCCATCGTGCACCGACTGGCGCCACATCTGGTGCATCCTGATAAAATGTTGCTGCCTTTGGTGAGCAATGGCAATTACGGATATTGGCTAACCAACATTGGATTAACACTTTACGATGTTTTGGCGGGTGTTCAGGGCAGTGACCGACGCCGCATGCTCTCAAAAGAAGAAACCTCGGCGCTTGAACCCCTATTGCGCACCGATGACCTTGAAGGTGGTGGCCTCTACGCCGAGTACCGCACAGATGATGCGCGACTGGTGATGGCCGTGCTTTCAACCGCCGGAACCTATGACGCGGTAGTTGCGAACTATTGCGAAGCTCTGCGCTTTGACGGCACGCAAGAAGCCATTGAGCAAGTTGAAGTGCGCGACAATCAAAGCGGACAGCATTTTCTCATTCACGCGTTGTGCGTTGTGAACGCGGCAGGCCCGTGGGTCGACGACTTGCGCCAAAAACAAGAAAACATCCAAGGAAAGCACCTGCGCCTAACCAAAGGAGTGCACATTGTAGTGCCGCATCGCCGTTTCCCCGTGCGACAAACCGTGTATTTTGACCATTCAGATGGGCGTATGTTATTTGCTGTTCCGCGGGGTGCCATCACTTACATCGGAACAACCGATACCGATTACAGAGGTAACAAAGAAGAACCCGAAGCCAACGCGGCCGATGTGCATTACTTGTTGAATGCTGTGAATAGCGTGTTTTTGGGTATCGGCCTGCGGCCGGATGACGTTGAATCGACGTGGGCGGGCTTGCGACCACTCATTCACGAGGCAGGCAAAGCTGCATCAGACGTTTCTCGAAAGGATGAGATCTTCATTTCAGACCGCCGGTTAATCAGCATCGCGGGCGGTAAGTTGACAGGATACCGAAAGATGGCAGAACGGGTTGTCGATCGCGTGTTTGAAGAACTGCACCTGCCTGTATTCGCGGTGCGCACCCACCGCATTCGCTTGGAACATGCCGATTTCTCTTCGTATCATGAAGTGCGCGAATGGACTGAGCAACTTCACACGCAATTCATCGGATGTTTCGCCGGACGAACCACGGCCGAGTACATGGTGCATACCTACGGGCGAGCAGCACAAGCGATCCTCGCCCGTGCTGAAACCTTGGGCAGCCCTGATGGCTTGCTGCGGGCTGAGTTGGAACACACAGTCGCACACGAAATGGTGCAAACGGCGCTCGACTTCATTGAACGCCGAACCGGACGACTGAATTTTGACATCGCCTTTGTGCGAACGCACGCGACTGACATTGTGAAAATAATGGCTGAAATCTTAAAGTGGGATGCTGCGCGTTCAGCGCTCGAACTCAAATCAATTGAAACCGCCCTACTCCGCGTCAACCGCTGGAAAGAAGAGCCTGCAACTGCGTAAAACGTCAGTCACTCAAAGCGCCAATCGTCGAAATGATGCTCAAATATGCGCGCTGTATTCTGGGCATCCACGATGCCCCGATGCGATGTGCCTTCAAAGCTCAAACCCGATAATTCAAGGGCTGTTTTAACCCCAACGGGTTCGCGCAGTCGCAGTAATTTCGCATGCTCAGCCTTTAAGCAAATGTGGTTTTGTACCCACGGAATGTTGATCGCGTGCAGTTCGGCATCCATGACCAACTGCTGCTTATCATAATCGCCCCAACTCAGTAAGGTAAAGCGATCATCGGTATGGAAAAGCCAATCTTCAAAGCTCCAAATCACCTCCTGGAAGTCGTCAGCACGATCAATATCCGCTTGCTCAATAGATGTTAGTTTCTTACAAAAATCAGACAGTTGGGGGTTTAAGCTGGGCTTAATGAATGCGTTAAATTCACCCACACGGTTGCCTTGGGGATCGACTTTTACGGCACCGATTTCGATGATTTCTTGGCGCGGCGGTTTACGCAATCTCCAGCAGGTGGCCTCCAAATCGAAAATGATGTAATGCACAAGATGGGTGATTGGAGGTTAGAAAATCCAATCGGTTTCGGTTGATTCGATGTAATCGTCGAGGTCTTCCATGTCCTCATTGACCAAGTCGATGCGGAAAGTCTCCGCATCGTAAACCCCGCCGTACCAATCGACCTTTTCGTCGAATTCGGCGTCACGTGGATTTTTCATGATCTTTACGAACTCGAGGTACCCGGCGAGCCCACCAATATCTTCAGGAGGACAAGCTCTCTCGCCTTCAATGCACACGGGCAAGTAACTCCCGTCGTCTTCGACAATTTTCTCCAAGGTGATAAAATGCTTCCATTCATCGCCGAAATCATAGATATACGACATTTTATCTCCTTCTTTCTTGAAGAAGTCGTTCAGATAAACCTCGTGATCTTCGAGGAAGTCATCGTGTTCGAGAAAATCGATTTGCGAAATTTTCTCACCTTTCACATCGAAGGTGTAAAGGTGACAGTTTTCCCATCCCATCGCAATTTGAACGATGTGGTGGAAAGTCCGCATAGTGATGTCAGATTCAACGCGGATTCTGCGCCAGATACGAGGTTGTACCTTATCTAGCTCAATCAGGATTTGATAAACCATGATAATTTTCGAGGATGATCAAGATGATTACGCAACGGTCATAGGTGTTGTTGCCTGTTCAATACGTAAAGCGTGCTTGAACGTTTCAGTGTGTTTCTAAGTCATTGATTTGAGGCACGAAAATAACGAAAGTTTCAATACAAGATGCTTACTCTCCACTTTTCTAATGGTCTCACTTACAATCGTGTGGTGTGTAAATGAGGCGCGTGGTATCGAATCCTTCGCTTTGTGCTTTCTTCAACAGCCGATCGATCACAGTTTGGTCAAGGGTTTGGTTCCGCGACAAGATCCACAAATAATCGCGATCTGGCGATCCGACGAGCGACCACTGATAACCTGGATCGAGATCAATCACGTAATAATCACCGAAAAAAGGCCAAAAGAACGTTACCTTTAAAACACCAGGCACTTGGGCATCGGGCACTTTGGCGTAACCCGTTGACTCGCTGACTTCTTGCGCATCATCAACTTGAATGCCGCGGTTGGTCACGCTCACTTTTCCATCGTCACGCAGGCCGTACTCAGCGGTTATGCACTTCAAGCCATCCTCAAAGCGGTTTGGCAGGCGGGCGATTTCGTACCATTTGCCCACATAACGCGTCAGGTCAAGTTCAGGAACCGTTGCAAGCGGTTGCGTCTTGCATCCGCCGAAGGCGAAAAAACAAAAACTAAAGCCGAAAAACAAAAAGCGTGGTGTCATCTCTTAAAGGTACGAAATTTTGAGCACATGGTGGCGATCCTTCGAACTACAGCCTGATTTAAAAATACGGCAAATGCCCCAGTCGCCTTTCTTGGAAAACTGTGAATATTTGATTACCTTGGATGACCATGAAAATCAAAATCGCCATAGCTGAAGACGACCCCAATTTGATGGGATCGATCATTGAGAAAATCAAACTCTTTGAACGCGTTGACGTGATTTGGGTGGCCGAAAATGGTCAGGTTGTTCTCGATAAAATTACCAATCAACGGCCCGACCTCATTCTTATGGATATCAACATGCCTGTGATGAATGGCATTGATGCCACGCGCAAAGTGCGCAATGAGTACCCGGGTGTGAAGGTGATCATGCTCACTGTCTTCGACGAATCAGATAAGATTTTCGATTCCATTTTGGCTGGTGCAAACGGCTATTTACTGAAAGATGAAAAGCCTGCCAAACTGTTTGAAGCGATTGAAGAGGCGCTGGAAGACGGTGCACCGATGTCACCTGCCATTGCAAATAAAGCCTTGCGTTTGATTCGTGGAGGAAGTAAAGAGGTGCAAAAAAGTGTCGATTTTGGACTCACAGCCCGCGAATTAGAAATCTTAGAGTACATCGCTGTTGGGCAAAGCTACATTCTCATCGCTGACGCCTTGTTTATTTCACCGAAAACCGTGCGCAAACACATTGAAAAAATCTACAAGAAGTTGCAAGTGCACAATAAAGTTGAAGCCATTCAGCTGGCACAACGCCACGGCATGCTTTGAATCGAAATCGTTGTTTAGTTTGCACTCAAAGGCAAGTCAATCTTGATTTTACAGCCCTCTCCCGGTTTTGCAACGATATCAAACTTCGCACCCATGCGCTCCATACGCATGCGCATGTTGCGCAAACCGTAATGACCTTGGGCGATTTTGTCGTCTCCGTCAGAAAGATTAAATCCGACGCCGTCGTCTGCGAATTCAATGCCTAAGCGTTTACCTTCGACCTTGAACATCAAATTGAAGTTTCTTCCTTGGCTGTATTTCATGGCGTTGTTCAGTGCTTCTTGCAACACCCGAAACAGTTGTACCGTGTCTTCATGGGGCATAATCACATCGAGATCACCTGCGCGTTGCACCTGCAGAGTTTGGGTACCTGCGGCCATTAAAACGCGCGCCATGTAATCATGCACCCGATCAATAAATTCAGCAAGCACGATGTCTTCTTGAGCGAGGGCCCAAATGGTATCGCGCAATTGCTGCATGGTTCCGCGTGCAAAATCACTCAAATGATCGAGCGCTTGGTCTGGCGCGTCAACTTTTCCAGCTGACACCGAATAACTCAAATTATCAAGGCGCGCAATCACGTGGGTAATCTGGGCGCCGATGTTGTCGTGTAAATCCATCGAAATACGCTCACGTTCTTTCTTGACGCGCTCAACCGCTTCGCGCTTCAAGATCTCTTCGCGCAAGCGCCGCGAACTGTTGTACTTTACCACCGCATAGGTTGTTCCTGTCAGCAACACGCCGATCAAAATAAAAAACCAGATTTGCTCAGTAAATGGCGGCTTCACTTGGATCTCCCACGCTTCAAACTGAGCGCTTTCATGGCCTCCTTCAGTGTGCATGAGCTCGAGCATGTACGCTCCACCCGGCAAGGTTGTAAACAGAATTTGATTTGATGTGCGATCAAGTTCAACCCATTCATCAACAACACCTTGCATGCGATAGAAAACAAGAACTTGGTCGTTCACAAAACCAGGCACCCGCACATTCAATGATAAACTGTTGTCTCCTGGCCTTAACGCAATGGTGCGTTGTTTGGCGGTGTGGCTTAAGAAATGCTGCCTGTCGGCAGGATGCGTGGTTTGATAGTTCACACGCATTTCATCAATTACCAATTTCCGATCGTCACGCGGTCGATCAAAATAGGATGGTGTAAGGATATAAAATCCATCGATGCCTCCAAACCACGGCAGCCCATCGAGTTCGCCGTAGGCGTTCTGGCTGTGTTCACTAAAAGGAATACCGGCTCGTGCAGTGAAATTGCGCACGTGACCTGTTGGAGTGAGCACCGAAATCCCATTATTGGTCGAGAAAATCCATCCTTGCTCCGTCTCAACCAAGCCGTACACCACGCCATTCAAGAGGCCTTGTTCTTGTGAATACACGGCCTCCACCCGACTCCCGTCGAGGCTCAGTCGGCATACCCCCCCACCTAAAGTGGCTACCCACAAATGTTGATCTCGGCCACGTGCCGTAGCCGATGTCACTTCAAAAGGCAATCCGATGGCATCACCTGTTGCGTGTAAGCCGTGGTAAGCATAGTCGTTTAAGTTCAATCGATGCAAGCCCGTAGTTGAACACAACCAAAGCGTGTCGTTGTCGAGCAAAGCGTGGTGTGTATAATTTGAAGGCGCTTGACCGTTCGACTTTTCAAGCAAGGTGAAACGTTCCAATTGGCCATCTTCATAAATCAATACTTGGCTTGCAGCGCTTATGGCTATTCGATTGGGGAGCGATGCATCCATCGAATACACTGCGCTGGCATCCTCAAAATCAAGAACTTCAATCTGTTGCCAATGGCTTCCTTTGCGTTCCAACGCGAGTAGTCCTGCATCGCGGGTGCCTATGAGCACGCGGTCATCGTGCCAAACCAATGCCGAGGTGTGAAAACCTTTCCAGCGTTGGGTATGCTCAAGGCCGTTCATGGGATCAAGGCCCTGGCTATTCCACCCTTGTTTTACAGTGAAGCAATCTAAACCTGCGGTGCTGCCAACGAAAAGCTGATCGCCAACTAAGAGCGTCGCCCAAACAACCGGGTCAGCGAAGTATTTGCCTGGAAAATGTAACACAGCGCTGGCTTTTTCATCGTGCCTGAAAGCGCCAAAACGGGTCGAACCAATCCACAATCCGCCGAAGCGGTCGGGGTGCAAAGCGCAAATATAATCGGTTGCCAACCCTTCTGCAGCCTGCTCTGTGACGTCCATCGCAACCAGTCCACGATCTCGCAGAAAGTGCAAACCACGCGATGTGCCTACCCACAGCTCGTCGCCATGTTCCATAATGCTAGTGATCACTATTCCCTCGGGTATCGACCACGTCTTTGAGCCTGCACTAGTCCAGCAAAACAACTGGGTTGCCGTCCATGCCCAAAGCACCTCAACATGCCTATGCAAGCCCAAAATGGTTTGTTCACCTAAATCGTGCAAAAGCATTCGCTGAGTGCCGTTCCAGCGGTGAATTTGTCCTTTTGAATCAGCTACAAGCACATCTTCTTGGTCGCGTGCGATGGCCGTCGGACGTTCCCCTTCCCATTGCAATGCGCTGGCATAACTTGTGCAGGTATCGTGCACAAGGTATAGCGCGCCAGAGTGGATCACAGCGGCACCCGCGCTGAGTCCAATGATTTCTTCAACTGCATCATGATACGGACGATTGGCAGCGAAAAAAACATGCTGTGCTCCCCGATTGGCATCGATACGATTCAACCCATGTCGGGTACCGGCCCAGAGCGTGCCGCGGTCAGAGCAAACTACGGAGGTTACAAATCGGTCGCTGAGGGCTTGGGCAAAGCTGTACATGGGCCAAGCCTCAACCTGTCGTCCGTCATAACGATTTAAGCCATCTTGTGTAGCCAGCCAAATAAAGCCGTATTGATCTTCTGCGATTGCATTCACAGTATTTTGACTCAAACCTTGGGCTACCGATAGGTTTGTGAAGCGTAACCCCGATTGCCCGTGCGCAACACCTGACGCGACCAAAATAATAAATAACGCGACAAAACACCGATTCATCGAGCCAAAGATACAAGGGGTGCAAACGAAAGCAAGTTCACTGGGAAATGAATATTTTTGAATCAAGCGAAGACAAATGAAAAATTTGGTTGTTTTTACGGGTGCAGGTATGAGCGCTGAAAGCGGAATACCGACCTTTCGAGGTACTGACGGTTTGTGGGAAGGGCACCGCATTGAAGACGTGGCCACACCAGAGGCTTGGGCACGGAACCCCGATTTGGTGAGTGAATTTTATAACATTCGCCGACGAAATGTCATGCAGGCTCAGCCCAATGCAGGGCACCTGCACATCGCAGCATGGGAAAAGCAGTACCGCGTACGGGTAGTTACCCAAAACATTGATGATTTGCACGAACGCGCTGGCTCCACTCAAATCTTACACCTGCACGGCGAGATTATGAAAGTACGCAGTTCGGTCGACGCAAGTGATATTCGCACGTTGCAGGATTGGGAGGTCACCGCGAACGACTTATGTAACAAGGGGCAACGTTTGCGGCCCCACATTGTTTGGTTTGGTGAGGCTGTTCCTTTGATGGATGAAGCCATTGCGTGGGTGGCTCAGGCCGATGTTTTGGTGGTTGTGGGCACGTCATTGCAGGTATACCCTGCAGCGGGTTTGGTACACTATACCCGTAAGAACGCAGAAATTTATGTGGTCGATCCGAACTTAGATGCCCTGCCTGGTGGCGTTCGGGCAACTCTTATTCGGAAAGGAGCGAGTGAAGGACTCGCGCTCCTTAACTTTTAATTGACATCGGGTATTGGTTCAGCTTCGTTACATTTAGGGCATGAAAACACGTGCACTTTATTTGTTCGGTGTCGGGCTTTTGTTCGCCTTTACCGCTCCAGCTCAAATCGCTTCAGGCCCGATGCTCGGCTACGTAGATTTTCGCGAAGCCTGCGTTTGGGTTCAAACTGAAGATCAGGCTGAAGTTATACTTGCATACCGCGAAAGCAGCAGTGAACGCGTGCATTTCAGCGCACCCGTTTATACCACAATGCAAGGTGCCCATACGGCAAAACTCTACGCAAGCAACCTCGAACCGGGAAAACAATACGTGTATGATTTGCTCATCAATGGTGTTGAAATGAGGCTTCAAAATGCAGTTTTCACCACGCAAGCCCTATGGCAATATCGCTTTGACCCCCCAGCCTTCACGCTGGCAACGGGCAGTTGCGCATACATCAATGAAGTTGAATATGATAGGCCAGGAAGAGGTTATGGTGGCGCATACCAAATTTTTGAGTCAATTGCTGCCAAATCACCCGATATTATGCTTTGGCTCGGTGATAACATTTACTTGCGCGAAGTCGATTACCGCAGTCGAAGCGGCATCATGCATCGCTACACGCACTCACGTGCTTTACCTGAAATGCAGAAGCTCTTGCGCACTTGCCCAAACCTCGCGATTTGGGACGACCACGATTACGGTCCGAACGACGCGGATCGCTCGTACATTCATAAAGATTGGACCAAAGAAGCGTTTGAGTTGTTTTGGGCCAACCCATCATTTGGGCTACCAGGCCAAGGCGGAATTACCTCGCAATTTGCATTCAACGACGTCGACTTCTTTTTAATGGACAACCGCTGGTTTCGAAGCAATTATGAATTGAAAGGCACTGAAAAAGAGATCTTCGGTCGCGCACAAATTGATTGGCTTATTGAAGCGCTAAAGTTCTCCAAAGCACCGTTTAAAATGATCGCGACAGGTGGACAGTTCATTAGTGACTTACCCGTTTATGAGAACCATGCACAGTATCCTGAAGAACGCGCTTATCTTTTACAGCGTTTAGATGAAGAAGGTATTTCGGGTGTGATTTTCTTGTCGGGCGATCGCCACCACACCGAATTTTCTTCGCTCACCTTGCCCGGTGGAAAAGTGGTTTATGACTTAACGGTATCTCCACTCACCTCGACTGCCTATGATCACAGCGCCGAGCAAAATTCGCACCGTGTTGCGGGCACAGATGTAGATCAGCGGAATTTCGCAACCCTCCATTTTTCTGGTCCACGAAAAAACCGTCAGGTCGAAATCAATGTTTTCGACGCTGACGGTCAGTTTTTGTGGAAACAGGTTGTAATGCCTTAAGGGCGACTCACCCATCCGCGCGTTAGCGCTGAATCATTAATACTCTGCTGCGTTGCGTGCCATTGCTAGCGCCGCGAATTACATACGTACCAACTGCTAAGTGAGCAACGGGTACGGTTGTGAAACCACTTGCAACTTCGGCATGCACGATACGCCCTTGAAGATCGAGGATTTCAATGCGCATCATTCCATTGTAATTCCCGGGATCGATGGTAATGGTTTCGGCTGCCGGATTTGGGTAAAACTGGAAGTGCTGAAACTGTTGTTCGTTCACGGATATGGGTGTGATCAAAAACTCAATCATCACCGTTTCACCGACGCATGCATCTGCAGTGGTTTCAAAAACTGAAACCGCGCCCATTGTGCCATCAGCATCCCAAAGTACGGCAATCGTTGATGTGCCTTGCCCTGACACAATCGTGCCATCCATCACATCCCACGTATATACGCTGCCCGCAGTATTTGTATAGGTGTAATTTACCGTTTCTTGCTGCATAGCTTCTCCATCAGCGATAATCTCATAGAGCGGAACGTAAGTGCATGACGCATCATCGGTGTTCGCGAGGGCGTTGTAGTTGCAGGCTGCAGGATCCATGCAACCTTCGATGATGATCAGTGTACCCTCGCACGTGCAGTTCGCGTTGTAGACATCATTCTCGGTTGTGGCATCTCCATCATCGCATGCGTCGCCCGGGAAAGCACACGAGCCATCTTCATCGGTTGCGATAGGATTGTAATTGCAAGCTTCGCTGTTTGTGCAGCCGTCGATGATGGCCGGCTCGCCGAGGCATTCGCAGCCTTCTTCCCAAATGGTATTTATGGTTGTTGGATCGTTATCATCGCAAGTATCTCCAATAAATTGGCAAGAGGCATCGTCTTCATCAGCTTCAGGATTGAAATTGCAGGCGTCAGGGTTGGTGCAACCTGGAATCACCACGATGAATTCGAATTCAATAGCGTTTGATTCGCGCGAACACCCTGAGCCATTGCTGACAACTACCGTATAAGTTCCACTTTCGGTTGGTGTGTATGTTGCGCCTGAGGCCCCTGCAATGAATTCGCCGTTGCGGTACCACCAATGGGTTGCGCCAGCGGTAGCCGTGAGAATTCCATCGGCTTCGGTGAGGCTTGGCATAAAATCGCCGCATGTGTCAATAATGCGGTAAATGGTACCATTGTTAACTTTGGCGAGAAATACCTCACCTGCCGTGTTCTCACCAAAAGCTACAAAGCCAAAACCTTGAGCAGACAGTGCCTGATGCACATTGAAGTTATTGCCATCTTGCTTGATGGCCAAAATGTTACCCGCACAGTAATCAGTCACCAAATAATTGCCTTGCATACCGGGGTAGTCACTACCTCGATAAACAACACCCCCAGTGATTGAACACCAGCTGTATGGGTTGCCATGCGAGATTACCGCGATTGGCGCATCATAATTGGCAAGGGGTTGGCAGCCGGTTGTGTTGTAAGGTGCATTGCCCTCGTAACAACGCCATCCGTAGTTCTCACCTCCGGGTGAATTTGCAGGCTGGAAATTCACTTCTTCCCAAGCGTTTTGGCCGACGTCGCCCATCCACATATCGCCTGTTTCGCGATCGAAACTGAATTTCCATGGATTACGTACGCCAAAAGCCCAAATCTCATCGGGAATAGACAGGTTAGTAAAGTAAGGGTTATCGGCAGGGATGGTATAGGGCAAACCGTTGTCAACGTCGATGCGCAGCATTTTTCCTAAGAGCGTTGTATTGGTTTGCGAGTAGTTGTTCGGGTCTCCTGCGCTGCCGCCATCGCCCACGCCAATATAGAGGTAGCCATCGGGACCAAATTCGATATGGCCGCCATTGTGGTTACCAAAAGGCTGGTCGATTGTCATAATAATTTGGGCGGATGCCGCATCGGCCATGTTTGGATTACCACTAACCGTATAGCGTGCAATGACTGTGTTGCCCGCATTGTTAGTGTAATTGACGAAAAAGTACCCGTTCTCCGCATAATTGGGGTGAAAGGCAAGGCCTAAAAGACCGCGTTCACCGCCCGTAGAGATTAGCCCAGTCAAATCAAGGAACTGGCCGATGATTTGTCCGCTTGAATTTAAGATCTCGATGTCACCCGCGGCTTGTTCGAGAATAAACAGGCGATCATCGCCACAGTTGTAAATTCCAACCGGGCTCGATAAACCCGTTGCAAAGGTTTGCAGTTGGATTTGCAATGGCGTAGGAAGCTGAGCTGACGCCTGAAGCGCACAACTCAGTGCTCCAAAAAAAATGAAATGGCGTGTAAAATTGAACATGCAGGTATCGGTTTAAATGGTTTGCCTCGAAATTAGGTAAAAATGACATTTGCGGGATAGAAATGCTGAATCAAAACAGCAACGCTCTTGGAAGTCAACCGATGCATTTGAGCCGGCACCAAATGCACCAACAAGATTTCGTACTTTTGCCCCTCAAATCACGATTATGACGCTGGCTGAAGAGATAGCGAAGAGGAAAACATTTGCAATTATTTCTCACCCGGATGCCGGGAAAACGACCCTAACTGAGAAATTTCTCTTGTTTGGCGGTGCCATACAAACAGCTGGTGCGGTGAAAAATAATAAAATCACCAAAACAGCGACCTCCGATTTCATGGAGATCGAAAGGCAGCGGGGAATTTCGGTTGCCACATCGGTTATGGGCTTTGAATACAAAGGCCTATTGATCAACTTGTTAGACACACCAGGCCACAAAGATTTTGCAGAAGACACGTATCGAACCCTAACCGCAGTTGACAGTGTAATTTTAGTTGTTGACTCGGTAAAAGGGGTCGAAACGCAAACCGAGCGCTTGATGGAGGTTTGTCGCATGCGCGACACCCCTGTAATCATCTTTGTAAATAAAATGGACCTTGAAGGACGCGAGCCTTTCGACATCCTTGATGAGTTGGAAGACAAACTTTCAATTCGCGTTCGTCCCTTGTCTTGGCCGATATCCAAAGGCTTCTCATTCAAAGGCGTGTACAACTTGTTTGACGGCAGTTTGAATTTGTTTGATGCCAACAAAACAAAGATTGCCGAGCATGTCGTAAGCATTGCCGATTTGAGCGATCCGATGCTCGATCAGCTTGCTGGTGAGTATGCCAATCAATTGCGTGAAGACGTAGACCTCATCGAAGGTGTTTACGAGCCCCTCGACCAAGAAGCCTATTTGCAAGGAAAAATTGCGCCCGTTTTTTTTGGCAGTGCCGTGAACAACTTCGGTATTCGCGAATTGCTCGACACTTTTGTTCGCTTGGCTCCTGTGCCACAGGGCCGACCTACCAATGTGCGCACTGTGGAACCCGAAGAGCAAAACTTCTCAGGTTTTATCTTCAAGATTCACGCGAACATCGATCCACGTCACCGCGACCGCATTGCATTTTTGCGCGTATGCTCTGGAAAATTCGAGCGAAATAAGTTCTTTCATCACGTGCGGCTCGACAAGAAACTAAAGTTTGCCAACCCGGCAACTTTTATGGCGAGTGCAAAAAGCGTGGTTGAAGAAGCCTTCCCTGGAGACGTTATCGGCTTGTATGACACGGGCAACTTTAAGATTGGCGATACACTCACCGAAGGTGAGGTTTTTCAATTTCAAGGAATACCAAGTTTTTCACCTGAGATCTTCAAAGAGTTGGTCAACAAAGACCCCATGAAGAGTAAACAACTTGAAAAAGGCATTCAACAGCTCACCGACGAAGGGGTTGCCCAGCTTTTCGTGCGCGAAATTGGAAACCGAAAAATCGTTGGCACCGTTGGAGAACTTCAATTCGAAGTTATTCAGTACCGCCTTGAGCATGAGTATGGTGCGAAATGCGAGTTTCAGCCGAAGAACTTCTACAAAGCGTGTTGGATTACCGGCGACGAGAAGAAACTTGCTGAATTCAAGCGTTTGAAAGTGCAGGAAATGGTGACCGATAAAGACGGTAACGACGTTTTCTTAGCGCCGTCGAAGTTCATGCTCGATATGGAACGCAACAATTTCCCGATGCTTGAATTCCATTTCACAAGCGAATTCAAAACAGAACGGGTTAATTTGTCGTAATTCGAATCCTTCACCCTTTGCCACGTCAAGCCAAATACGGATGAACCTCGCCAAGCAACTTACTCACCCCATTTTTAAAGTGGCTGGCGCAATTGCCGATAGCCATGGGCAGCGAGTTTTTGCTATTGGCGGTTTTGTGCGTGATATGCTTTTGGAACGTGAGGTAAAAGACATCGACATTGTTGTAGAAGGCAGTGGGATTGAACTCGCTGAAGCGTGCGCGAAGCAGCTTCGGGCAGGCAAGGTAACGGTATTCAAGAATTTTGGAACGGCTATGTTTCGGCATGGCGAATGGGAGATCGAATTTGTTGGAGCGCGCAAAGAAAGTTACCGAAGCGATTCACGCAAACCCATCGTAGAGAATGGCAGCATCGAAGATGACCAAAAACGGCGCGACTTTACGATCAACGCGTTGGCCATATGCCTCAACGCTGATCAGTTTGGTGAGGTCATTGATCCGTTTAACGGTTTGTATGACTTAAGCGCGCAAATTCTAAGAACGCCACTCGACCCCGATGTCACATACAGCGACGACCCCTTGCGCATGATGCGAGCCATTCGTTTCGCGACGCAGCTGCGCTTCACCATCGACCCTGAAAGCCTTGATTCGATTCGTAAAAACGCGCATCGCATCGAAATCATCAGCATGGAACGTGTCAGCGACGAGCTGAATAAAATCATGCTGGCACCGCGTCCTTCCATCGGGTTTAAATTACTCTTGCGAACCAACTTGTTGCCGTACATTCTGCCTGAGCTCTTGCTTTTGCGAGGTATTGAAAAAATCAACGGCATCGCGCACAAAGACAACTTCTACCACACTTTAGAAGTCGTCGACAATCTTGCGCGAAATAGCAGTGATTTGTGGTTGCGTTGGTCGGCACTGTTGCATGATATCGCTAAGCCCCAAACGAAACGGTTTATTCCAGGTCAAGGGTGGACCTTCCACGGACACGAAGAGCGCGGAGCGCGCATGGTGCCCAAAATTTTCAAGCGACTGAAATTGCCACTTGATCACAAAATGAAGTACGTGCAAAAACTGGTCGCGCTGCATTTACGTCCGATCGCGCTCACGAAAGAAGAGATTACTGACAGTGCCATTCGTAGATTGCTGTTTGATGCAGGCGACGACATCGATGATTTAATGCTGCTTTGCCAAGCTGACATTACTTCAAAGAATGAGGCTAAGGTTGCGCGTTACTTGAAGAACTACGAAACCGTTCGCGAGAAGCTCATTGAGGTTGAAGAGAAAGACAACATTCGCAATTTTCAACCCCCGATCAGCGGCGAATTGATCATGGAGGTTTTCAATATTCCCCCATCTGAAGCGGTTGGGACGATCAAGAATGCCATCAAAGATGCAATTCTTGATGGAGACATTCGAAACGATTATGAAGAGGCCTATGCCTTCATGCTTGGGAAGGGGAAAGAACTGGGCTTAGCAGCCACCCGATAAGGGCGTTTCCATCATTAATTCTGGTACATTTAAAGGAAAAGTTACTCCCAACGTTAACCGAGCTTTGAGCAGGTATACTCCCTCCCATATATTCGATTTGGCTTTTTGTGATGAATAAACGAGTGCCGCACGACTCAGGTCTAGTTGTGGGTTTCGCAAATTAAACCTATTGAATCAGCCGAATGGTCAACGGATAGCGATACATTTTACCCGATGATGCGGCGACAGTTGCCATGAGGGTGGTGATGATGCTAAAAACACCCAGCGCAAAGAGAAGGAAGAAGCCCACCACTATAAAAACCATAACCACTGAGAGGACAAAATAAATCACCAAGCTAATCTGGAAGTTCAATGATTCTTTCGCGTGATCTGAGATAAACTGCGATTCATCTTTCTTAACCAACCAAACAACCAAAGGCACTACGAAACCTCCAAACCAAGTTCCAATGTGCGCCAACAAAGCCAAGTTCTTCTCGTCTGAAGTTGGTCCATGGTCTTGCATGTCGAGTGATTCCATAATGTGCATCGCTGTTCGTTTACTACTCCAAAGATAGTGAATACGCGCCCTGCCAAACTGCCGTTCAACAGCGCTCTGGTGCGTTGGTCAATTGGTGCACACCTGAATCAAGCCTCGTTTGAATCATCTTTAGGATGCTTGAGCATCGCATAATAGGTCGCCCTTATCGCTTCGGGCGATTCGCCTGCGCGATACATCCTGAACACCTTTAAATTTGCCCGTTGAACCTGCATATAGCTGTTCTGATCATACTTACGTGCACTCACTTTTACGGCACCTTTGAGTCGGTGATAGCGAAAACCTATTGCTTGTGCCCTGTCAATGAAATCATACTCTTCCATCACCACGAAATGGGCCTGATACCCCTGCAACTGCTCCCACAGCGCGCGCGTCACGAACAAGGTTTGGTCACCACCTCGGGTAAACGACCAATTTAAACGCGTAAACCAACTGTTCAAACGAAGGATGAATCGATCAGACTCAAAATCAAATGCATAGCCGCCAAGCGATTTACCTTGCGCAACTGCACGCAAAATATCGGCAGCGTACGAAGGAGGCGGCAAAGTGTCTGCATGCACAAACCACAAAATACTTCCCCGTGCATGCAAAGCGCCCAAATTCATTTGCGTTGCTCTACATGCTGCGTCAGTCGAGCCTTCCATGGTGAGCCATTTGACGCCTGAAAAAGATGCAACACAGGCTGCAGTGGCATCGGTGCTGCCCCCGTCAACTGCAATAATTTCAAGCACAGCAGCATTCGCGTGGGCCTGCAAATGCGCAAGCAAGCGACTAATGTACACGGCTTCGTTCAGCACGGGTATAATCACACTTATTTGCTCCTTTGCCATCGTTTGCAAGAATATGATCATTATGCGATAACTTTAACATGTATCTACAAGAACTTGCAGAAATATTTCAGCTCCATGCGCACACTTCACCCGATCGTTTTTGTGTTCTTTTTTTCTGCCTTAGCGGCAGGATGCACCCTCGCTCGCGTGAAGTCTGATGCGCCCCCCATCACACATGAAGCCTTCACGGCCGTTTTGGATGATTATGTCTCAACGGATGGCCGAGTAAACTACAACGGACTTCAAGCCGACTCGCTGCGTTTGAATGCATACCTTGAGTTGCTCGAGCGACATCATCCCAACGGCAGTTGGACATCCAACCAAAAAAAAGCGTATTGGATCAACGCCTACAATGCCTTCACCTTGCGGCTCATTCTGCGCAACTACCCTACCGCGAGTATCAAAGACTTGGCTGGATCGCTATATAAGATTAACACACCGTGGGATATACGGTTCATTGTGATCGAAGGGCACGATTACGACCTCAACAACATTGAACATGATATCTTGCGCAAAGAATGGCAAGATGCCCGCATCCATTTTGCGATCAATTGTGCCTCGGTATCGTGCCCCATTTTGCACAATGCCGCCTACGAAGCCGAAACACTCGATGCACAACTCGATCAAGCTGCCCTCCGTTTCATTAATGACAGTTCACGCAACACCTTGCATGCCGATACGCCCGAATTGAGTCGCATTTTCAAATGGTTTTCGAGTGACTTTCAGCGCGACGGAAGCCTCATCGAATTTGTCAATCGTTATGCATCCGTCAAGCTGAATACATCAGCTGAAATTTCTTACAAAACCTATGATTGGAATTTGAACGAATGATTACGCCCGTCCCCTCAATAAATTAATTGTCACTGTGGCATAATCCGTGTCGGGGTAGCGCGTTGCATATTTCGCTACGGGAAACAACTTCGCTTCTTCGGCAACCTTAATGAATACTTCAGGCTCAACAATGTACTGGTCTGAAAATCCGTGAGTAGCATCGTACGCGGTCGCGGGAGTTTTGCCCAAATTGGCGGCCGTGATTGACGGATTCACGGTATGTAATTCGATGACCAATAGGCCAAATCGCTCCACATAGGGCTCCCATTTTTTAAAGTGTTGCAGCAAGTTTTCTTCAACCCGGTTGTTCCCGATGCGTTCGCCCCGGTGCGCAAAAGCACCTGTCGAAGCACTCTCCCGACTTGGATTCACTGTTGCTGGCTCATCCCAAATGCGGTTGTGATCGAGAAAAGTGCGCACATTGAGCAAGGCATTGAGGTCGATGCCATAGTGTTCGCGCAAATCTTTGGCGAGCAAATCAGGTCGGCCGATATCTCCCCAAACCACTTTCGCCCAAATGTCGGCCTTAATCAAATTTCCGCGAGTAATGCGCAACGCCGCTTCGTTGTAGTCGGCACCCACCAGAAATAGCGGATGTTCGTCGAGCATTTGCCCCCGCAGCGTGCGTTGTTCAATGACTTCAAACACGTGCTCCAAAAATGCGCCATTGCCGCACCCCATGTCAAGCACGCCTTTGGGTTGCTCATCGATGGGACGATTGAAAATCTCCATGATGATTTCATCGATCTTCTTGAAGTAGGTTGAGTGCGCACCGCCGCTGCCCCAAACATTCATCGCCCGATCAACATGGCGCTCTTCTTCACCCACATTCACCTCGCGCAACTGCTTCGGGTCTCCGAAGATCAAATCTTCGACTTGCCGAAACATCGGACTGTATGAAACCGTGACACCATAGGCACTTGCGCGGCGCGCAAAGAAAAGTCCCTTATCGGTGAACTGAAACGTGCCCTTCTTTTCATTGAACCAGCCGAGGTGGGCAAAAAATGACAGTAACTTCTCAAAACTCTCTGGATGCTCGTGGTATTCATCGGCCCGAAATGAAGCCTCCATGAAGTACTTATGAAACATACCGCCCATGCCCAAATGCACAATGGTTGGACCAATCAATGCGCCTTCAATGTGCTTTCGAATTTGTGCGCGTACGGAACGTTCGACAGCGGTTCCTTCCTCCGGAAATCCATAACCTTCGCGAAAGCGATTGCAAATTTTCTCCATTGCCACAAAAGCTTCATTGGAGAATTTACGGGGATGGTGGTTTCCTGACAGTTTCATGAGGTTCACGACATCTTCGTATGCATCAAAATGTCCAAAAGCCACCGCTGTGGTGTCATTAATTGAATAGGTCACCTGGTCATTACGATTATCAACGGCTTGATTCAACCATCCTTGCGAAGCAAGAACCCTTAATCCCACATTCAAATAACCTTCATTTGCATGATGTTGGGCCGCCAGTTCAGCAACCGTAATCGTTTGAGCAGCGAGCAAGGTATGTGTGACTTGATTTTTATGCAAGGCATAAGCCACAGGAGCTGTTGCTATTCCGTCTAAATGGCGAAAAATTTCGCTTCGGAAAAGCGCTTGTTCTGTTTTGGTCAGCATGGTGTCATTTTAACTTTTATGCCTACGTGTCAATCGACCGTGGGGTTCAAAGATGAGAAAATGAAATAACTTCAAGGTTAAGGCGTTCCGCAACCGCCGATTGAAATGCTCAACGGGTTGCAAAAACCATGCGTTCTCTGCCTTGTTGATCGTTGATCACCTCAGCCTGAAAGCCAGCCCGCTGGCACAATTCAGCGACCTGCTGGGCATACAACACATGGCATTCGAAAGCCATGACCCCCTTTTCTTTCAGCCAAACTTGGGCCCGATCAACGATTACACGATAAAACACCAGTGGATCATCCTCAACGAAAAGTGCCAGATGAGGTTCGAACCCTGTAACCCGACGTGCCATGGACTCTTTCTCTGAAATGGCGATGTAGGGCGGATTGCTCAGGATGGCATCGAAGCGCCCTTCAGGGACCGCCGTGAACACATCACAGCATACAAAATCAACCGCAGCTTCGTAGCGCTCTTGATTCTCAAGCGCGATGCACAAAGCATCCGCTGAAACGTCCCACGCTTCAACTGCCAGCCCTGGCAACTCCAAAGCCAGCGTTATCGCAATGCAGCCTGAGCCGGTTCCAATATCAAGCACGCTTTGGCCGGTTTGCAGCCTTTGTAACGCCTGCGAAACCAGCTCTTCGGTTTCAGGCCGGGGAATGAGTACAGTCGAATCGACTGAAAACGTGCGTCCAAAAAACTCACATTCTCCGATGATCTGTTGAATCGGGCGCTCGGTATTGAGTTCGAGCAGGTGTGCTTTGAGCGCGTTCAAATCGGATTCACTGAACAGGTAGCCGTTGGCAATGAGTTGCGCCCGCGAGCGTTGCGTGTACCACTCCAGTAACACGCGCACAACGTTTGTTGCCTCGCGGTCATCTTCAGCGGAGGTGAGGTTCGCCTCAAGCCACGTGCGAACGTGCAAATAACTATTGCTTGCCGGCCAATTCATGGTGCAAAGGTAGGTTTCATCTTTATCAAAGCAATGCGGATTCGCTTGAAGGGTTTTTCGGTGCTCACACAGATTCTGTACCTTGGCCGTGAAGTACACCTCGACGCGACATCCTCAATGCATAGAACCAACGTGTTTTTGTTCGTGCTGCATTTGCTCACGCGTGTGGCCTTTGCGCTTGCACTGGGTTGGAACAACAATTATACCCTCCAAGTTGATTCTCATGAACTTGTTCGTTTTGGCTTGCAGGCCAGCACCGGCGACTTCAACTTTGAGCTTGATCGATTCATCGTTTCACCCCTATTTTCAAGCGTTGTCGCTCTTTTCAAGATCCTTTTTGGGGATGCTTGGGCGACGCTATTGCTCTGTTTTCAATTGTTGCTCAGCGCGCTCAGCGGCGTGTACATTTTCAAAATCGCCCTGCTCCTCTTCCAAAGCCGGAAAATCGGACTCTTGGCCTCCCTCCTCTTCGCCGTGTTTCCGCTGACCTTGTGGTTCACGCATACCTTTTCACAGGAATGTCTGTTTCAAGCGTTCTTTATTTTCTCGCTCTACCATTTGATCGCTGCCCTCGAGCGCAAGCTCACCCTGCATGTGTGCTATGCTGCGGTTTTCTTTGGATTGGCCTACCTCACGAAATCGCACATTCTCATTTTCTCGCTTTTTATTCCCCTCATGTTTTATCATGTTTTCAAGTTTTCAAAAACTACGGTGTGGTACACAATTCTGTTTGCAAGTATTTCTATCGCGTTCAGCGTGCCGTATGGTTTGTACACCTACAAAAAGCACGGAACCTACGTGCTCTCTTCCAATGGCGCGGCTTATCAATTTTACCTTGGCAACACTGATGCAGGATACAAGACTATTGTTGACGTCCCTCCGGTTGGTACCGCTGATTACCTTAAAATGAAAGACATCACCGTGCATGCGGGCTACTTCAACGGATCTGATTCAATTTACAACGCCACGTTGCTATTGCCACAACCCGAAAAGCAGGCCACCTTCTATCGCGCGGCACGGGAGTGGATCGCTGAGCATCCTCAAAAATTTATTGAACTGAAAGCGTACAATTTAGCGTTGTTCTTTTTGCCGGGAGTGAGCTGGCGCCACTACCCTTTTCGAACGTGGTTAGCTACCTTTTTGATCTGTTTACCGGTGTATATGTTGGCTTACTTCGCGCTAGTTCGCATGTTGAAGGCGCGCAACCCGCGTGTGGTTCCACTGGTTTATGTGATGCTAAGCATGGTGATCTTTTCAACGGTATGGTATGTCCAGAACCGATTTCGCACCATCACCCTTGAACCCCTTTATTTGGTGTATGCTGCACTTCCGCTTTGGGAGTTGCTCCAACGGAAGCGTTGGGGTCACCAGGCACTTGATCGCTTAGACAGGTGGCTCAATGCCCCCTCACTGCCCCGCAGCTAAGCCGCGTTGCATAGGCCAAGGCGCCAAACGCAAACTCAGAGCAAGCTTCGCAACAGGCCTTCGGCAGTAGCCGGATTGGTTGCCAAGGGGATATTCTTTACATCACAAATGCGCATCAGCATGATGATGTCGGGCTCGTGCGGGTGCTTCCCAAGCGGATCGCGAAAGAAGAACACCATTTGAATGCGGTCTTCAGTGACTTGGGCAGCGATTTGAGCGTCACCCCCCAGGGGACCTGATGCTACACACTCAACTTCTAAGCCTGCATCGCGTGCGTATTGTCCTGTAGTTCCCGTGGCAACCAAATCGATGTTCTTTTGACTGAGCACGTCGCGATGCGCCATTAGAAAGCGCACCATTTCGGGCTTTTTACCGTCGTGGGCAATGATTGCAATCCTCATTTTTAAATCAATCAACGCGTTGGTAAACTTGATAACCGTATGGCTCGAAGGTCATCTCTCCATTGGTGAAAACAGATAAAACTTGCTTGTTAAATATGCTGTTGTAGGTGCCTGACACCTGCTGTGTAAGCTGCAACTTCTTCGGTTTGTTTGATAGGTTCACGACAGTGATTACTTCGCTGTCACCTTTCTTGCGCATGAACGCGTATAAGGATGCGTCGTCAGATGTTTGCAACTTGATGAACTCCCCACCAAAGTGCCCATTCCAAAGGGCCTCCTCTTCGCGATTCACCTTCAATAAGCGGGTGTAGAAGTCTTGATATTTGTAGTCGCCCCAAGCAATTGTATCCTTTTCAAAGAAGCGAAGCGCTTTATCATTGCCTGCCTCTTGTCCGCTGTAAACCAAGGGCATGCCTTGAATAGTGAAGGCTAAAGTCGCGTAGGCCAAATGCGCATCACCGTAGCGTTCGAAAACTGTACCATTCCATGAATTCTCATCGTGGTTGGTGGTAAAGGTCATGCGGTATGCCGTTTCAAGAAATGTGGTGTCTTCGCGCTGCATGTAATTGTCAAGGTCGGTCAACTTCTTCTCTCCCTTTGCAATGCCATTCATAATGTGCATCAACTCCCAGCTGTAGCTCATATCAAAAGCTTTGAAATGATGCTTGGGATTCTCGGCCTCAGCGAGCATGAACACATCAGGCTTCACGGCAGCTAATTGGGCTCGGGCATCTTCCCAAAAATCGAGCGGCACGAAATCAGCGACATCGCAGCGGAATCCGTCTACATTTGCTGCCTCGAGCCAATACTTCATGGCATCAATCATGGCTGCGCGCATTTCAGGATTTTCATAATTCAGTTGCGCAACGTCGCTCCAGTCGGTGCCCAGCGGCATTTGCAAATTCCCCAAACTGTCGAGCAAGTAGTACGATTTGTTTGATACCGACCAAACGTGGTCAAACGCGGTGTGGTTGGCAACCCAATCTAATATTACCTTCATGCCGTAGCTGTGTGCTGTATTCACAACGCGCTTCAGATCTTCTAAGGTTCCAAACTCAGGATTCACGGCCTTGTAATCTTGGGCGGCGTAGTAACTGCCCAAGGTTCCCTTGCGATTTAGTTTTCCGATCGGATGCACCGGCATCAGCCATAAAATGGTAATACCCATCTCATTCAAGCGTGGAATGTCTTTTTCAAAAGCAGACAAGGTGCCCTCGGGCGTGTGCTGACGCACGTTCACTTCGTAAATGGTTGCATTCTTTGACCATTCAGGGTGTTGCAACACTTCAGATTCGAAGGTGTCGCCGATTTGACGGGCTTCGGTGGTTGGTTGATTTGCCGCAGGATCACCACAGCTTGATATCAATAAACCCGCAGAAACAGCGGCTAAAAGCACAATTCGCATACCTGTTATTTTTCTTGCAATATAGTAAGTGTAGTTGATACACCAAGTTAAATTCTATCGAACCTTATGAACGATTCGCATGCAAAAGCGCTAAAAATTTTCACCTTTGCCGCATGCCGAAGCTACGAAAAATGTACGTTGTACTTTATTTGAGTTCAGCCGCATTGCATGTATTGTGGGTGACGCTCAGTGCGACCTTTGGCTTGCATGAATTCCAATTGTACGATTCGGCACATTACCTCACACTGAGCGAAAATCTTTCAACGCACGGCGTATTCAGTCGCGCGTTGCAAGCCCCGTTTTACCCAGATTTGGCGCGCACACCAGGCTACCCTGTGTTTCTACTTGCGCTCCAAAGCATCGGCTTGCCAATTTTAGCTGTAGCGTACCTTCAAAGCTTGCTTGCTGCCTGCGTTCCGGTACTGATTTTTGACGTTTTGCAACGCCGCTTGCACAGCACACGTGCGGCCCTGTTAGCGGCCTCGCTGGTCATGCTGGATTTTTCAGTGCTACTTTTTGCGCCGTATATTCTCACTGACGGTCTGTTTTATGTGCTTTTGGCAACCTTGCTCTGGCTCATGCTTCGGTACACTGAACCCGAGAAGCAGCGCTTTGCGAACACCGTGCTGCTGCCAGCATTAGTCACAGGATGCCTGGTTTTAGTTCGTCCGATTGCATTTCTGTTGCCTTTTCTGCTGATTTTTTGGTGGGTCTTTCACCGCAAAAGTCTGTTGTCCATTGCGCTAGGGGCTCTTTTGGTTTTCGCCCTACCGGGCGGATGGGTGGCACGCAATGCGATCACTTTTGGTACCCCGAGTCTGAGTTCGATGGGGCCAAATAATTTACTGATGTTCAATGCAGCAGGTGTGCAAGCCTATGCCGAACAGCGTGATTTTGAAATGGTGCAACGCGAATGGATGGCCTTAGCCCGTTCAAACTTCGACTGGGAAAGTGATCGTTTGGCTACCCGCGATTACATGCGTTGGTGCCGCCGCGAAGCGTTGCAGGTTTTTAAAACCTACCCCGGGGCGACACTGCGCATGTTGGTTGAAAATGGGGTGTCGTACTTTTTAAAACCCCCTCGTGGCTATTTCGATCTGAACTTCGATTTAAAGTCGTCGTACACACCGGTAGCCGAGTTGGGCGATACACGTTCAGTCACCGACCGCTTCGCAGCGCTGCAACGTGAAACCAGCACCATCGGGCTGGGGTTGACTGCGCTTCAGTTTTTGCTGAGTTTATTGCAATTTATTTTAGCTGTAGTCGGCTTGGTGCATTTGTGGAAAGTGAACCGAAGTTTGTTCTTTTTACTCCTGGCAAGCTTGTTGTATTTTTGGTTCTTCTCGCTCTTCTCCCAAACCGATGCCCGCTTTCGATTGCCCGCATTGCCCTTGTTGGTGGTTGCAAGCGGATTTGGCATCGAAAAATTGGTTAACTTTCGGTTACTAAAAACTAAGGCCAGCTAGGCACCTGTGAAATCGCTCGCTTCGATATTGCTCATCTTCACTTTCGTGCTGCCTTTGGCTGTGCCTTATACCGTGCTCCAATACCAGAAAAAGGCAGTAAAAAGGAAGGTGAAATGGATGATGATCGCCGGACTCGCTGAGCAAGATTTGGTGCATCTGAGCTTTAGCAAAGTCGAAAGTGCCCAACTTGATTGGAAACACAGCACCGAGTTCGCCTTTGAAGGTGAACTATATGACGTTGTTCGAGTCTATGAACAGGGTGATCAAATCACCTATATCTGCTGGCATGATCATGAAGAAACGGCCCTGTCAAGGGATCTTGATCAGTTGTTAGTAAACTACTTTAATCAAGCGCCTGAATCGAACCGCACGAAAGCGCGAACAGTGCTCTTTCTGAAGACACTCATTGCGATTGAAACAGGTATTGGGATGCCACGACTGCACGCATCCAACCAACAGGTTGAAAACCTAAAACCCTACCTGCAAAGGCACTATTCAGTGCATTTAGGCACCCATACCCCCCCTCCGCGTCTGGTGTAAGCATTGATGACTCAATTGTCTTACATCAACTTTTTTCTATGAATAAATATATACTAAGCTTGATGTGCTTACTGCTGGGCAGTTTGGCTATCGGGCAAATGTTAACGGTCACCGACGCGAACACGGGTGAACCGCTCGAATTTATTCGTGTGATGAGCGCCGAACCAAGGGTTATGGTGTACACCGATGAACTTGGGCAGGCAAACATTGAAGTGTTTCGCGGCTCAACTGCCGTTGAAATGGTGATGATTGGCTACCAAAAGGTAATTTTAAGTTACGATCAATTGGCCAACAAGGGCTTTCGCGTGGCAATGACGCCGTTGAGCATTAGTTTGGGCCAAGCAGTGATTTCAGGCACCCGTTGGAATCAGTCGAGTTTGGAGCAGCCAGCCATGATTCGGAGCATTCGTACGCGCGAGGTGATTCTCCAAAACCCGCAAACAGCCGCTGATTTGTTGGGTGCAAATGGCGATGTCTTCATTCAAAAGAGTCAACAAGGCGGTGGCAGTCCGATGATTCGCGGCTTTGCCACCAATCGCTTGCTGTATTCGGTTGACGGCATACGCATGAACACAGCCATTTTTAGGGGCGGTAACATCCAAAATGTGATATCGCTAGACCCTTTTGCCATTGAGAACACTGAAGTTTTATTTGGTCCTGGCTCAGTGCTGTACGGCAGCGATGCGGTTGGCGGAGTGATGGCGTTTACAACGCTTCGTCCGCGTTTCTCATCCAACGATGAGATTGCAACTGGTGGCAAAGCGGTGTTGCGCTATGCATCGGCGAATGGCGAACAAACGGCGCACTTTTCGGCCCACGCTGGCGGCAGAAAGTGGGCTGCATTGACCAGCTTCACCACCAGCAATTTCGGTGATTTGCGGATGGGGCGAAATGGGCCCGATGAATACCTTCGTTTGTGGACCGTAAGTCGCATTGACAGTGTTGACCGTGTGGTTGCGACGAGCGATCCTTTGATGCAGTCACCAACCGGATACGAGCAAATCAACTTGATGCAAAAAATCAGGTTTGCGCCACGCGGTGTACATGGCAAGCTGAACTTTGACTATGCTTTTCATTATTCGACCACAACGAACAACCCGCGGTATGATCGTCTGATCGAACTTCGAAACGGTTTACCCCGTGAAGCCGAATGGTTTTATGGCCCGCAGGTGTGGATGATGAACAGTTTAAGTAGTGAATACACCGGAAGGGCCGTTGCTTTTGATAAGTTGCGGGTGCGTTTGGCGCATCAGCAGTTTGAAGAGAGCCGCGTCAGCCGTCGTTTCAACAACGTAAACCGCAACACGCAGCTTGAAGAAGTAACCGCGTGGTCGGCAAACTTTGACTTTTTAAAGTCTTTGCCGCATGGAATACAACTCACCTACGGTGCTGAAGGCGTGCTGAATGAAGTCAACTCTCGGGCAGAACGCGAGAACATCAATACGGGGGAGCGCAGCGATGCAGCCTCACGCTACCCGCAAGCCGACTGGCTTTCGTGGGGGTTCTATGCTACAGGCTCAAAGAAATTTGAGCGCGGCTTAACCCTTCAAGCGGGCGTACGTTATAACACCTTCGTTATTGATGCT
>CAMCHP010000005.1 GCA_945874695.1 Chryseobacterium gleum | reverse complement strand
GAGCCACGCTGATTACAAGAAATTGGTGGTTAGCAAATAAGCTTCCATCGTTTCAAATTGGGAAAGCCCTGGACATTCGTCCAGGGCTTTTTCTTTTACATCAGATTTTGACTACGGATTGAAGGGATATGCGCAGATAGGCGAATTGTAAACCGTTGATGAAATTATGGGCGCTGCGAGTGGGCTGAGTTTTTGATCACGGATTGGAGGGATATGCACAGATCGGCAAACTGTGAACCGTTGATGAAATTATGGGCGCTGTGAGTGGGCTGAGTTTTTGATCACGGATTGGAGGGATATGCACAGATAGGCGAATTGTGAACCGTTGATGGAATTACGGGCGCTGCGAGTGGGCTGAGTTTTTGATCACGGATTGGAGGGATAGCACAGATAGGCAAACTGTGAACCGTTGATGGAATTATGGGCGCTGCGAGTGGACTTAGATTTTGATCACGGATTGGAGGGATGTGTCCAGATTCGTGCATAGCAATGCTTTAAAATCGAGTCACAGCAAATGTAGGAGGGGTAAGTGCCCATCATTTTCATTGGGCAATTGTGACGCAAAGGTTGCGTGGGTGACTTCAAACGAAAATTGACGAATACTAAATGCTATCGCCGCAAACGTTGGTACCACTTGATTGCAAGCGTGAGCAAAACCGCAACACCTAAAATGCCAATTAAGCCTGAAATCCAAGAGAAGCTATCTTTCTTGATGATGATGAAAATCACAGCAATCAAGAAAACAGTGGGTATTTCATTGTAGAACCGCAAGCGGATCGAACTTGGCAAAGCAGTTAGACTCTGCTGAAAGCGCTTAAACATTCGGTGTGTGGCGAGCTGATAAATCAGCAAGCCAACGACAAAAGCGAGCTTCAAATGCATATAACCCAAATGAAGCAATACAGGCTCCATGATGAGCATTGTCAAACCAAAAGCGGTGCAAAGCACTGCTGAAGGCCAGGTTATGGCGTACCACAAGCGGCGCTCCATGATTGTGAATTGCGCAGTCAGAATCGATTTCGCCGGTTCAGCCTGATCCATCGCTTCGCGGTGGTAAATGAACAATCTGACAATGTAAAACAAGCCCGCAAACCAAGTGACCATGAAAATCAGGTGCAGCGCTTTGATGGTCGTGTAGATCATGGGCTAAAATTAACACCTTTCTATCCCCAGCCCACGTGGTTTGGGCTATCTTTGCACAAAATTAGTTCACATGAAGGCGAAGAAGGCCAGTGAAACTTTTGCGAGTAGTTCGCGAATCGTGCTTCCAAACGACACGAATACCTTGGGCAATTTAATGGGCGGCCAGCTCTTGAATTGGATGGATATTAATGCAGCGATCTCAGCGCATCGCCATTGTCGTCGGGTAGTAGTGACTGCCGCCGTTAACAACGTCTCGTTTGATGGGGCTATTAAATTGGGCGACATTGTGAGCATCGAGTCCAAGGTATCTCGCGCATTCAGTTCATCAATGGAGGTGTATCTCGACGTCTTTGTAGAGAACCACATTACCGGTGTGCGGAAAAAATGTAACGAAGCAATTTATACATTTGTCGCGGTTGATCAAATGGGTGCTCCGATTCATGTGCCTGACCTCATTCCCGAAACTGAACTTGAAATGAAGCGATTTGATGGTGCATTGCGTCGCCGCCAATTGTCGCTCATTTTAGCTGGAAGAATGAAGCCTGATGAAGCCACTGAGCTGAAAGCACTCTTTACTCCTGCTGAATCAAAGCAATAATCGCTTCAGCTGATAGGGTAGTCATGCAGCGTTGCGAGGCACCGTATTGGCATCGGTCACCGAGTTTAGAGCATGGGCGTTTTAACCGGTTTTTTGGCTCCAGGTTCGCGCTTTCAACATGCGGTCGGTAGGCTGACATGCCAAGCTCTGGAGACGTGCATCCCCACACAGAAATTAAACGAACCTTAAGTGCTGCACCGATGTGCATCAATCCTGTGTCGCCAGTGATTAACAACGCAGCGTGTTGAAGCAAGTGCGCAGATCCGTGCAAACTGAATTTACCAGCCGCTTGAATAACCTTGTTCGGGTGTTTTGCTGCAAGCCGCTCACCCAATGCAGCATCTTCTTTACCGCCAAGTAAAACAAGAGGAAGTAAGCTCTGAGCACAGATCGCATCAAGGAGTTCTTCTGGCATACGCTTGCCAATATGGGTTGCTCCTAACGCGATTGCGATATACTTCGCAGGCAGCACAAATCCAGCCGCTTCAACTTCAGACGAAGCTGAAGGAGCAATGTGAAAGTCGAGTCCGCCAGTGTCTTCCGCAATCCCGAAGGGTTTCAAAACCTCCAAATAACGGTGCACGATATGTCGAATCGGTTTCCGGCGATAATGAAAGCGAACCAAAAGCCACTTGTCGAAATTCTGCTTATCAACGGTGAAGTCGACCATTTTGAGCCCTTTCTTGACCATGGCTGAACGTACATTTCGATGCAGATCGATGATGTAATCAAATTCAATGGCCTTGAGCTCCTCCATCACCTCCGCAGTGGCCTTTTCGATGGTGTGAATGCGGTCGATGTGCGGGTTGTATGCCAACACATCGCGGTATGCTTTCTTGGTTAAAAAGTGAATCTCAGGTCGCGGATTGATTTGTTCGCGCAAAGCGCGGATGAGGGGCGTCGTAAGTACGATATCCCCAATCGATGAGAAACGGACGACCAAAAATTTCGGGCGGTCAGACATGCGGCCAAAATTAGACAAAATGAGTTGGGTACCACATGGTCATCTGTCCAAAACTAAACCAACATCGACGGGTAAATGGCTATTTTTGCGGCATGTTTATAATTGATACCCACACGCACCTTTATCACGACCAGTTTGAACACGATCGCGACGCAATGATGCGTCGGGCAATCGCGGCTGGCGTTCAATTGATGCTTTTACCCAACGTTGACGTGGCATCTATAGGACCGATGGAACAGCTAGCAGAGGCTTGGCCGAATCATACCCGAGCGATGATGGGTCTGCATCCGTGCTCGGTGGGTGTAGATTTTGAAGAAGAGCTTAAAGTAATTGAGCGGGCGTTGCGTGAAGGCGAATACATTGCAGTGGGCGAGTTTGGCATAGACTTGTATTGGGACAAGACGTTTATTGAAGAACAGCGGATCGCTTTTCGGAGACAGATAGGTTGGGCGAAGGAGCTTGATTTGCCCGTGGTTTTACACGTACGCGAAGCTTTTCCTGAAGTTTTTGAATTGTTAGATGAACTCAACGATGACCGCTTGCGGGGTGTATTTCATTGTTTTACAGGAACGGCCGAGCAAGCACAGCATATTGATAGGTACGGTGGCTTTTTCTTCGGTATCGGAGGGGTGTTGACCTACAAGCGGTCGGGGCTCGATGAAGTACTCAAAGAACTCCCCCGAGCAAAGGTTATTTTGGAGACCGATAGTCCTTACCTCGCACCGATGCCTCACCGCGGAAAGCGCAACGAATCAGCGTATATAATGCATGTTGCTGAACGCATGTCTGAGGTTTGGGGATGCACGCTCACTGAGGTTGCTGAAACAACAACAGCGAATGCGAAACGGCTATTCAGGTTATGAGCACGCAGAATAATCTCCATCTTTGTTGCGATCATTTGGAAGCGTAGATTATGGCCAAATCGGTACTTATTATATACACAGGTGGAACCATTGGGATGGTACTCGATCCTGCAACCCAATCGCTTGCGCCCTTCAATTTCAGCTACTTGCGTGCGCAAGTGCCCGAGATCGAGCGGCTGGAAATTGAGCTGTTGTGTGAAGCCTTCGATCCGCCAGTTGACTCTTCTGACATTACCCCGTCGCATTGGCAGCAAATTGCATCGTTAATTGAAGCAAATTATGATCGGGTTGACGGCTTTGTAGTGCTCCACGGCACCGATACCATGGCCTACACTGCGAGTGCATTGAGTTTCATGTTGGAAGGTTTGGCGAAACCCGTCATATTTACGGGCAGCCAACTTCCGATTGGGGTGTTACGAACGGATGGCAAAGAAAATTTGATCACGGCCATTCAACTCGCTGCGCTTGAGAAGGCGGGCGAGCCTTACATCCACGAAGTGGCTATATATTTCGGATCGAAACTCTACCGGGGCAATCGCACGCACAAATACAGCGCCGAAGATTTTAATGCGTTCCACAGTCCAAATTTGCCCGCATTGGCAGAAGTAGGGATCCATTTTCACTTCAAGCATGAGCTTTTACTTCGGCAGAAAGAAAAAGAACCCATTCAGGTGCGCTTAGAGATGGAAGAAAAGGTGGCTGTTTTGAAGCTTTTTCCAGGGATTAGTGAAATGGTGGTGCGCGGTATTTGTGCCATGCCTAAACTTCGAGGGCTGGTGCTTGAGACCTTCGGGTCAGGCAACGGGATGACAGCACCTTGGTTTGAAGAAGCCTTGCGTGAAGCCCGTGATCGCGGGGTAGCCATTGTGAACGTAACCCAATGCAATACGGGCTTCGTAGAGCAAGGACGGTACGCTACAAGTGCGATGTTCTTGCGTTTGGGTGTAATACCTGCCGGGGATATGACCATTGAAGCAGCGGTAACCAAACTGATGCATATTTTGGCTCAAAGTGAGCAATTGACGGCCATAGAGTTGGCTATGTTGACCCCAATGCGTGGCGAGTTAACAACCTCCTCTTCACTTGTATAAAAAGTGAAATCTTTCGGTGTGCTTAGAATTGTTGTTCTCTTTTAATTTTTCGTAATTTGCCGCCCACCAAGCGAAGGGAACTCAGCCCCCACGACGAAGGTGTAAAGTTCAGATTTTTCTGAACCTACAGAATTGGAGAGGTGGCCGAGTGGCTTAAGGCGCACGCCTGGAAAGCGTGTTTCCCGCAAGGGATCCCGGGTTCGAATCCCGGTCTCTCCGCTTAGTTGAATTAAACGGGTGTAAGCCCAATGAGCAAGGAATAGTATAACTTAGATAAACCAAGTTTCGTCAAACATCAATCACAGCATCATGAAAAAACTGCTTGCGCTTGTGGCCATTTTCGGCCTTTTATCACTCGGAACCGCGTCAATGGGCTACGCTCAAGACGGAACGGGCTCCGCCAATGAAGAAACGGTCGCACAAAACGACGCCACTGTTGTTGAAGGCGACTCTGCAGCCGCTGCAACTACTGAAACCGCACCTGCCGCGACCGAAGAAGCTCCTGCAGAAGAAGGTGAAGTAGAAGAAAAGCGCGAAGTATTGAGCTTCCACCAAACCGTGAAGCGTTACTTCATCGAAGGTGGTGCGTCTTTCATGGCCTTCGTATTGGTGTGTTTGATCTTCGGTTTGGCATTGGCCATCGAGCGTATCATTTACCTCAACATGGCAACAACCAACACAACCAAGTTGCTCAATAAAATCGAAGAAGCCCTTCAGAAAGGCGGCGTTGAAGCGGCAAAGAAGGTTTGTCGTGAAACCCGCGGACCTGTGGCCAGTATTTTTTATCAAGGTTTGGGCCGCTCGAGCGGAGAGTTCGAAGAAGTAGCCAAAGCAATCGAAGATTATGGCAGTGTTGAAATGAGCAAACTCGAGCGTGGTTTGTCATGGATTTCCCTCTTCATCGCCCTTGCGCCAATGCTCGGGTTCATGGGTACTGTAATCGGTATGATTTCGGCCTTCGATAAAATTGCTGAAGCAAACACCATCAACGCTTCGATCGTGGCAGGCGGTATTAAAGTCGCTTTGATTACCACAGTTGCCGGTTTGATCGTCGCAATTATTCTTCAAATCTTTTACAACTACATCCTCTCTAAAATTGACAGCGTTGTGCTCGATATGGAAGAGGCTTCAATGGATTTCGTAGACATCCTCTACAAGCGTAAACTTCAAGGCAAATAAGAACCGCTATGAACGATAAAACACTCAGGGTTTCTCTCAGTATTCTTCGTTCTGTCATCATTGCAGTGGGGTCAATCCTCTTGCTAATGATTGCTCAGAAAAGCGGAACCGATGAAACCTACAACGATGGCATGGCCAATTATGGCAGCCAACTTGATTTAGTCTATAACATCACACTTGTCGCGCTTGCGCTCTGCGTGATTGCCGCCTTAGGGTTTGGGTTACTTTTCTTCTTAACGAACATCAAACAGCGCTTAACAACGCTTTTGGGCATCGTTGGATTCGTTGTCATCGGCCTGGTTAGCTTCTATGTGCTTGCCGATGGTACTGTGCTTAAAGCATACGAAACAGGCGGAGTTACCGTTACTGAAGGAGAGTCAATCTTCGCCGGAGGAGGAATCTACATGACGTATATCCTCGGTGCAATTGCACTCGGTGCGATCATTTGGGCTGAAGTAAGTAAAATCTTCAAGTAATAGAATATCATGGCGAGAAGACCACTCCAAGAAATCAATGCCGGATCGATGGCGGACATCGCGTTCCTGCTATTGATTTTCTGGCTCGTGACCACCACCATCGATTCAGACGAAGGGATCAAACGCCAGTTGCCACCACCGGTGCCACCTAACGTTGATGCGCCGCCTGTTCGTGAACGAAATGTGTTCGTGGTGCTGGTAAACTCAAATGATGATCTCCTCGTTGAAGGAGAAGAACTGAAGATCGGCAAACTCAAAGAGAAGGCGAAAGAGTTCTTGATCGCAAATGGTGATGGCTTACTATATGCCGACACACCAGAAGACCCCAATTTGCCCGTGCGTGAATGGGTTCGACGCGCTGAAGTGCAACAACAAATCGCGAACTACGAAGCCTATGTGCAAGGGGCTACTGACCCTGATCAGAAAGCCGCTTACGAACGTGCTTTAGCTGAGTGGCGCGACAAACTCGAGTACTTCACCCTCTTGAAGGGCGAATACAAGAAGCTGCCAGGTTCTGCTATCATCTCAATGAGAAACGATAAAAACACTTCGTACGATGCGTACATCCAAGTTCAAAACGAACTTGAAGCCGCAGTGAACGAATTGCGCGACGAACTTTCAATGGCCAAATTTGGCACACCGTTCAAAATCCTCGAAGACGAGTTCGAACGCAGTCCAAATGAAGCGCTTCGCTTGAAAATTTTCGCCGTGCGTGAAGTCTACCCGCAACGTATCTCGGAAGCTGAACCGCTTGATGCAAGTTCAGTGTACAACTAATTAAATATCGTGTAATGGGAAAGTTTAAGAAGAACAAAAAGCGGCCTGATGCGGCCATTTCAACGGCGTCCCTGCCCGATATCGTTTTCATGCTCCTCTTCTTCTTCATGGTGGCCACCGTGCTCCGTACTGAAGAAGAGATGGTGAAAGTGGTACGCCCCGAAGCGTCTGAATTGTACAAAATTGAGAAGAAACACCTCATTCGCTACGTGAACATCGGTCAGCCCCAAGACGCACGTCGGGGTACTGAACCTGTGATTCAGCTCAACGACCAATTCGCATCGCCTGATCGTGTGCGTGAATGGGTAGAGAATGAGCGCTCGACCATCATCGAAGCCGAACAAAGCAAAATGTGGGTGTCGCTCAAGGTTGACAAAGACACTAAAATGGGTATCGTTACCGACGTGAAGCAAGAGCTTCGCCAAGCCTCGGCTTTGAAGGTGCTGTACTCAGCCTCGCAACGCGATCGCACAGGGTCGTAAGTGATGCATTGAGATTTGATTTTGACACGAAAGGCTGTTTCAGAAATGAGGCAGCCTTTTTTTATGACCGTTTGCGCTGTCTGAAAGGAGTGAGCGCCTTGGCCAGATCAGCAGCTACGCGAAACGCGCGAGCAACTTATCGGCAAGTACACTGCTCAATTTGATATAGCTCTCGTGCGTCCATCCAGCGATGTGGGGCGATAAAATCACCTGATCGTAGCGCAATAAGGCTTGAAAAGCAGGAGGGAGGTCGCTACTCGATAAACCCTCAAATGACCGGCGTTCGAATTCCAGCACATCCAAACAAGCGCCTGCAACAGCGCCTGATTCCAATCCGCGCACCAAAGCAGCTGTATCCACATGAATGCCACGTGCCGTATTGATCAAAACAATCGGTTTTGCACATGCGGCGAGAAACTCATCATTCACAAAGTGCCGTGTTTCTTCGGTTTCAGGCAAGTGCAAGCTGATCACATCGGCTACAGCCTGCAAGTCGGGCAGGTTTAGGTTTTCGGCCTCATCGGCCGGATGGGGGGCGCGGTATTTATCATATGCCACCACACGACAACCAAATCCCCGCAGTTTCTCTGCAAAGGCACTTCCCATGTTACCATAGCCAATCAACCCCACAGTGAGGGATCCCAATTCGCGGCCGCGATTGGCTTCACGCCGCCATAAGCCTTGGCGTACTTCCGCATCGGCGCGCTTAAGGTGGTTCAGCACCATCAGCAGCATACCTACGCATTGCTCGCCCACCGCGTCGCGATTGCCTTCTGGTGAACTGAAAACCTCAATTCCCAATTCAGCTGCAGCTTCTAAATCAATATTCTCCAATCCTGCCCCGCTTCGCGCGACAAACTTCAACGTGGTTGCGGCCTCAAGTAAGTTTCGATCAACAGGTATGCGGCTGCGAATCACCATCCCGTCGTAAGACGGTAAAACCTCACAAATACGAGCGTAGGTTGACGTATAGTCGTGTTCACAAACCCAACCTGCCGCAGTCAATCGCTGTTCGAGGTGCGCATGAACGCTATCAATAAAAAGTACACGCATGGTTAAAGTGATCCGGCAATTGCCTGACCTACAGAAAAGTAGATGAGTAGGCCGATGATATCATTCGATGTGGTGATGAACGGACCGGTTGCCAACGCAGGGTCAATTTTGTACTTATTCAAAATCAAAGGCACAAAGGTGCCAAACAACGCGGCGAAAACGATGACACACAGCAGTGAAATACCCACCGTAATGCTCATTTCAAGGCCAAAATCAAGGATGCTGGCCGCAGCAATGATGATCGCCGAGCAGATCAGTCCGTTTAAAAATCCCACGCCAAACTCTTTCACAAGTCGTGCAGACATGTCGCTGGTTTCGATGGTTTTATTGGCCAAACCTTGCACGACAATCGCAGCCGATTGCACCCCAACGTTGCCGCCCATCGCAGCAATCAACGGAATGAACATGGCCATTCCCGGGTTGTGCTGAATGTCAAATACACCGATAATGTGCGCGCCAGTTAAACCTCCAGCCATACCTATCAACAACCAAGGCAAGCGCGCACGGGTCAAGGTAAACACGCTATCGCTCGATTCAACGTCTTCAGAGATACCTGATGCGAGCTGGTAGTCTTTTCCTGACTCTTCGCGTAAGACGTCCATCGCGTCGTCGAAGGTGATGCGTCCGAGAAGCTGACCGCTTTCACTCACAACGGGCAATGCCGCGAGGTCGTATTTCTCCATGATTCGTACTACCGTGTCAACGTCATCGGTTGGGAGTACCGTTTGCAGCTCTTTGGGGTTGTAAAGTTCTTTTACAAGCGTGCGCGTGGAGGTTGCGCTGAAAAGCAATTTCTTAAGCGATAAGGTGCCGAGCAGCCGTTGTTGATCATCAATTACGTAAATGCTGTACACATTTTCGAGGTCTTCGGCTTGGCGTCGCATTTGGCGAATGCACTGGGTAATGTTCCAGTTTTGGTTCACACGAACCAATTCTTTCGCCATGAGTGCACCCGCAGTGCCATCTTCGTAGTTGAGGAGGTCAATCAGATCGCTCGCTTGCTCTTGATCTTCGATGTGCGAGATAATCTCCTCGATTTTTTCATCAGGAAGATCAGAGATCATGTCGGCGGCATCGTCAGAGTCGATGCGATCGAGAACCTCTTGTGCAATTTCACGGCTCGTAAGCGATGAAAGTAGCTTTTCTTGAACGGTTTCGTCGAGTTCAACAAGTACGTCGGCCGCCGTGTCTTTGTCGAGCAAGCGGTAAACGTAAACGGTTTCAGCTGATTTGAGCTCTTCGAAAACTTCGGCAATATCTGCCGGGTGGAGGTCACTGAGACGCTCCCGTATTGCGCTGTCACGCCCAGCTTGGATGTGTTCGCGCAAGATTTCGATGTACTCTTTGGTAATCTCCAGCATGGCCAATTGAACTCGCGAGGTAAAGGTACAACTTTCATTCGGGGTCGTTCAACTTCGTTGCACGGACTTACGTATTTTGCACCTATGTTCAAAGCACCCGACGCACTAGCCATTGTGGCCGCAATCTTAATTGTGATCATGGCACTCACCTGGGTTATTCCTGCCGGGGTGTATGATCGCCGCATGCAAACGGTTGATGGCCATGAAATGGAGGTGGTTGTGCCAGGCACCTATCACACCGTCGAGCCGTCGCCTCAATCGGTTTTATCCATCTTCACGGCACCCTTGCGCGGCATCCAATCGGCGGCGAGCATCATTGCCTTTGTATTGCTCGTCGGCGGAGCCTTCGGCCTGTTGATGCGCACAGGCGCGATCGATGCAGGACTCTTCCGCATCCTGCGTTCAGCAGAAAAAAGCAAAACCCGCAAACGTTTGGTGATTCCGCTGCTCATTGGGGCGTTTGCCTTGTGCGGTTACTCGTTCGGGATGAGTGAAGAAACACTGGTGTTCGTGCTGATCACATTGCCCTTAGCGCGATCAATGGGCTACGACAACGTGGTGGGCATTGCCATACCCTTTGTGGGTGCCGCGGTGGGCTTTGCGGGCGCAGCCTTCAATCCATTCACCGTGGGCATTGCGCATGGCATCGCTGAGCTGCCCTTGTTCAGCGGCGCCGGTTACCGAACCATTATTACGATTGTTTTTACGGCCTTAACGGCCGGATACGTGATGCGATACGCACACCGCATCGAAGCCAATTCGAACCTCCGTTTTATTCCTGATTTGGATGGCGCGGCAACTTTGGATGAAACACCGCTAACCGGTCGTCGTAAGGTGGTTTTGCTCGCTTTTGCCGCGTCACTTGCGGGCGTAATTCTCGGAGCTGTTTACAGCGGTTGGTACCTTGCTGAGATCAGCGGGTTGTTTATCGGCTTGGGGATTTTTGCAGTGCTCCTGTGTAAAGTCAACCTCCCCAATGCCATGGCCGCGTTTTACAGTGGTGCACGCGAGATGCTGCCTGCGGCACTCATCATCGGATTGTCGAAGAGTGTGTTGTTGATTGCTACCGACGGACAAATCATCGATACGGTACTTCACGCCATGGTTTCGGTCACCGACGGACTGCCTCAGGTCGTGGCCGTACAAATCATGTTTTTCGTACAAGGGGCGATTAACTTTTTTATTCCGAGTGGCTCAGGTCAGGCAGCAATTACCATTCCGATCATGGCTCCACTGGCCGATTTGATGGGAATCAGTCGGCAAACAGCGGTCCTAGCCTACCAGTTTGGTGATGGATTGTTTAATTTGATCATTCCGACAAGCGGGGTTACGATGGGGGTTTTGTCGATTGCCAAGATTCCTTTTGGCCGCTGGCTGCGTTGGATTATGCCATTATTTATTGCTCTTATAGTGGCTTCAATGGTGTTTTTGGCTCTTCCTGTGGTTTTCTTTGAATGGTAATAAAGCGAAAGCAAATCGTCACTTCTTGAGTTCTTACCTTTGAGTCATGTCGAATACTGCTTTAATCATCGAAGAGCGCAGCCGAGATATTGGCGCGTTCATGGTCGGTCGTCTGTTACCCTTTCGAAAAAAGCGTTCGGTAGGTCCTTTCATATTTATTGATCACATGGGGCCCGAGACTTTAGGGCCGGGTCAGTACATGGATGTCGACAATCATCCGCACATTGGTTTGGCGACGCTCACCTATTTATTGGCAGGTGAGGTTATGCACTGCGACAGTTTGGGTACAGCACAACGCATCACCCCAGGCTCGGTTAACCTCATGGTTGCAGGAAAAGGTGTGACTCATACAGAGCGCACGCCCGTAGACCTGCGCGATGGAGCAAGGTTTTTAATGCACGGGTATCAAATCTGGATTGCACTCCCCAAAGCCTATGAAGAAATGGAGCCCGAGTTTCAGCACGTAGCGGCGGCCCAGTTGCCGCGCTGGCATGACGGGGCAGCAACCTTTACCCTCGTTGCAGGTTCGGCCTATGGAAAGGTGTCTCCCGTGAAAACATTCAGTGAGCTCTTCATGGTCGAAGTGAAGTGTGAAGCGGATTTTGAATTGAATGTCGCCGGCGCGTTACGTGGAGAAATAGGCATTTGCATCGTAGCAGGAAGTGTCGTGGTTGATGGCGAAACCATCGGAACTGGGAATATGGTGGTGTCACAAACTGAAGACCAGTGCGCCGTAAGGGTTCAGGCGGGTAGCCATTTGTTGCTTTTTGGAGGGCAGCCCTTGCCTGAAGAACGGCACATGTTTTGGAACTTTGTTTCGAGTTCAAAAGAACGTTTGGAGCAAGCGAAAGCCGATTGGCGCCTACACCGCTTTCCAACCGTGGAGGGTGATGCAAGCTATGTGCCCCTGCCTGAATAGATTAATTTTGAACGGAATACTCAGCCAGCATTTTTTCTATGATAATTGCGCAAACTGATTAACTTTGCGTCCCTTTCCACAGGGAAATGCCTGGATGGTGGAATTGGTAGACACGAAGGACTTAAAATCCTTTGGCCAGCAATGGCCGTGCGGGTTCAAGTCCCGCTCCGGGTACAAAAAGCCCTGTAACGCTAAGTTACAGGGCTTTTTTCGAGACTCCTCACAGCGTACTGTAACGGCGTGTCGCTGTTACAAACCCATTCAATAAAGAAAATCACGGTTCGAGATTTGGTTCATTGAATGTCTTCAAATAGAATATCCATTTCGAAAGAGTTTTCTACGATCTCATGGTAATTGTCGTTTTCAACAACGCCATAAGTTGAAATCATTGTTACTACCACGGCATCTTTTGTTCCTGTGTCAGCCTTAAATTTTGACACTTTATTCCTCAGGTCAATGAGTTCATTCTTGCCTATTTTAAAAGGAGTACTGTAGAATTTCATTTCACATAGGTTTACCCAATTGTCTGCTCTTTTTATAACTAAGTCGACTTGTGCGTCTTTCATCGACCAACTTGAATTCGTCGAGTGTATGCCCTCTATTTTGAGCGCTTTTTTTATCTGATGCACATGCTTGAGACATATTGTTTCAAAATTAAATCCAGCCCAGGTTATGTACGTTCGCTGTTGAAACATAGATTTCCAAAAGTGCTCTCCTTGATTCTTATTCGGCTCTATATACTTAAGGTAGAATTTCGAATATTCATCAGACAAGCGATACAGCATTTTCCGAACTTTTTTATCAAATGCGGGATATTTTGACACAAACCCAGACGCTATAAGCTCTTCAAGAGCTCGTGTGAAAGCTCCTCCACCGGCATGTTTAGATTTTGATATTAATTCATCCCTTGAAATTCCTTTGCCTAGGTTTCCGAGTGCTCGTACAATTGAAATGTGTGATGAGGAGTGGCTAAATAACGATTCGAAAATCTCATCGAATTCATTTGCCAAATCCCCATTCGTGTCAAAGCAGAGTCTCTGTATGGATTGTACAACGCTCTCACCCTTTCTCACTTTATCTAAATAGTGTGGAACTCCTCCTATTGCAATATATAAATGGAGTATATGATAGTGTCCCCAGCTTATATTTTTGCTTTTTAAAAATTCTTTAGTTTCAAATAATGTAAAAGGATTTACTTGAATCTTATAAGTTAGTCGTGCGTGTAAACTGCCTTGATTTGATATGATATTCTTAACCATATATGATGCGGCTGAACCACATAATACAATTATAATATCATTTCGCTTTTCACAATATGTATTCCAGAAATGACCGAAGTACATTCTAAAGTCAGACTTATGTGTGTCAAGCCAAGGCATTTCATCTATAAAGATTACTTTTTTATTTGTGCTCCTTAGGCCATCGATATAGGCCTTCAAAAGTTCAAACGCACCTTTCCAGTCTTTGGGCCGATCTTCATCTTTTATTTTTTTAGACACTCTTTTCAGCTCATCAAAAAAGATGTCAAGTTGTTTTCCTTGGTTGCCGCCATATAGCCCTGTTACCTCAAACTTGATATGTTTCTCATAGACTTTGCGTATTAGATAAGTCTTGCCTACTCTGCGTCTGCCATAAACAGCTATAAGCTCCGATTTTTGAGACTTCAAGCTTTCACGCAGTCTTGCGGTTTCATAATTTCTTCCGATCATCAGACATCCAATATTTGCTTCCCAAAAGTAGCAATAATTATGAGTTGTGGGAAGCAATTAATTAATTTTCTCGAGTGATTATTCTTTTATTCACTTCCCGTAAGTTATTTAAATGAGTGTTTATGGGAAGTAAATAATCGTCTGCGTCATTCGGAAAGCACTTCTTTTTCTTTACTAAATCAGCGTGAGCGAATACGCCACTCGGTTTTTTCGCTGTATCGAAGTGCGTTTGCACTGCGGCTCTTTTTGGCTTAAGTCGCGAGCAGCCAGTGAATCGGTCAATAAGGGCGCTAAGAACCCTTCGTTGGCGTTGTTCCTACGAATTATGTAACAAATTGAGGGAATTGTATAACGGTGTCCGTTTGCACTGTGCTCACCTTTGTCATGTGATTATCAATTCGATCAAGGCTTAATGACCCACTGCAAAATGGAAAAGAACGAAGTTCAGATTGCACAATATAAAAGTGTCGAAACCCAGTGGGGCGTATTGGCGGTGATGTTTTAAGACAGCGCGCACATTGATGAAAACGAATTTAAGAACGGCAGTTTTGTACTTGAAATTCGCCTCGGTCAACTCCCGCAGCAAATGGGGACTACCAGCTCCGTGAAAGACCTCGGTAAGAAGATGGAAGATGCGCAAGTCGATTACCGTGCACGCCATGACCATGTACCCCACACCGAAGTTCTGAAAGTTTCTAGATCAGTTGGTTGGTATTAAAGGGGAGTAGAACCTTAGGCCACCTCGAGCATAGCGTAAGCCACACCATTAAAGTGACGCACCTCACCAACCTTGGCACCGAGCCAAACCGCACCCAGCGGCGACGCCGTTGAAAGCGTCATCACCGATTGGTCGCCAACCGCAACGCGACCCATCGCAATGCTCACATAAAACAAACCTTGCGCTACACGCACTAAACAGCCTTGCATCACTCGGTCGCAGGTGTGCTCAGGATCGATGCTGCGCAATGCCTGCTGCTGCAACACCAGTTCACTCAACTGTTTGCCGAGGCGCGCTTGTTCAATTTGAACCATGGCCCGACCGGTTTCGTGCTTATCGCCAGCGGTACTTTTTGACTCGCTATCGGCACCAGCTGACAGTTCGTCAAGCGCTTTCTGCAAGGCGGTGATTTTCTCCTCCATTACGTGGAGGCATGCCTGATGTACCTGTTGTTTCGTGATCATAAACCCGCGCAAGTTCGTGAAAGCTTTTTGTTTTTTACCGCTCCGCGGGATGCTCCCCGAATCAAAGTGTTCGGGTATGCATGACTCTTAACTATTTTTTGGTTGCCAGCCGCATCGCGATTTGTGTATCTTTAAGGATGAAAGGTGGGCAATGGTCATTTTTGTCGGCGGTTTGAACAGCCGAGACCCACTGCCAATCGAAATCGAAAACGTGCTTGCTATGACTACAGCTTACATTGAAATTGCGAAAGAGAAGGTTGGTGAATTAGATTTTCCTGACCAAGACGTCTTAGCCTCTGACAGCGATCGCAAACAGCGAAGAACAGCCCTTGAACGTGCCATGACACTTGGCAATTTAGAACAAATCAAGTTTAAGATTTACTTCGAAGATGCGCAATCAAAGCTCTTCGTTGATACCACCATTTGGGGCGTAACCGATGAAAGCGTGATTTTGAAACGCGGTTTAACAATCCCAGCCAAGCGCATTGTGAGCATCATTTAACCAATCGTTCATACACCAGCAGGGAGCAGAAAAACGCGAGGTTCTTCAAAGTCGATGGGTGTCTTCAAAGACACGCATGCGTCTGACAGCAAGCAATAGCAAGGGTTGTACACTGCGCATTGAGATTTAACGTAAGATTTAACGTCAATCCGTTTGTCTTTTCTAAAGGGAGACTTTATTTTTAACGACGTTAATCAAATCTCTTTCATTTTTGAAACTTAATTCCATGGGTTACTACAAAACTATTGACGGTGTGCGCTACGATGCAGAACTGCTCGAGCTCGCCGAGAAACTTACTTCAGGTGCTGGTGACGGCCGTATTTCTCAAGCAGATGCTGAGCAGCTGCTCGAAGCGGTTATGGACGGTGATTCATACACCGACACCGAAAAAGACACGGTGAAGTACCTTCGCGAAAACTTCAAGTGGACCGAAGCTGCCGACGAGTGGTTCCGCACTGAGATTCGCAAATGGGCAGCTACCAAGTAATTTGAGCCATAGCTTTTAAGCCGCTGTACATTGTGCAGCGGCTTTTTTTTTGCAGGTCGAAACCCCAACTTTTAATTTTAAAAAAAATGTGAATCGAGCGAACCAATCTTATCGCTTTCCGTACATGGATACTCAATAACCTAATTACTATGAGTACCGCATACAATGAAATAGCAAAAGAAGAAGTTGGAAGTTTACGCTTTCCCAATGAAGATGTACTAACTAACGAAAATGACCGCAAGCTTCGCCGTTCAGCACTCGAACGTGCAATGGCCCTGGGTAACCTCGAACGCATCAAATTCAAGGTCTACTTCGAAGATTTGCAAACCAAGTTTTTTGTCGACACAACCATTTGGGGCGTAACCGACGAGTCGGTCATCTTGAAGCAGGGCTTGATTATTCCTGCAAAACGCATAGTCAATATTATTTGATTAAATAAGCATTTCATAAATTCACATGTCATGCGGTAGAAAATTTTTCGAGCGCATGAAAAGCGTCAACTAACTTGACGCTTTTTTATTGATCTCGTGCAGGTGATCGATTCAGGTTCGGCTCAGGGTTTAAAAAGTGAAGTTTAGTACAAAGTCCAACGCCAGCTCTGCATGCGCGTTGGCTTTCGTTTTCGCCCTAACGGGCGGATGGGAAGCGCATTCCTTTTGAGCTTACTTTTGCATCCTGCGAAGCAGAAAACAAAAAAACCGCGCTGAATCGATATACCCCCAAAATGGATCGTTTTATTCTCATTCAAGGTGCCACCCTCGTCAATGAAGGTGCTGTTTTTCAGGCCGATGTCCTCATTCACAATGCCCACATTGCACGCATTGGTGCCATCGAACCCCAACCCAATTACCATTGCATCGATGGCACTGGAAAGCACCTGCTTCCCGGCGTCATCGATGGTCAGGTGCACTTTCGTGATCCCGGACTAACGCACAAAGCCGATTTATACAGCGAGAGCAAAGCGGCCGTTGCCGGTGGTACAACCTCTTTCATCGACATGCCGAACACCGTGCCGAATGTGCTCACGCCTGAATTGCTCCTTGAAAAATATGCCCTCGCGGCAACGAAATCGCTGGCGAATTATTCGTTTTTTCTTGGGGTGAACAGTGAAAATATAGATGCTGTGAATCAGGCTGAATTGCCCATTTTGCTCGGTGTTTCTGATGATGGGCTCTACTTCACGAAGAAAGGTAACCTCTTGGCTGATAATCCTGCCGTGATGGAGAAACTCTTCGCAAGTTGCAAATCCATCATTGCCATCCATTCTGAAAAAGAAGCGGTGGTTGAAGCCAACGAAGCCGCTTATAGGGAACGTTACGGCGAGGATGTTCCTGTAAAGTTTCACCCCTTGATTCGCAGTGAGCAAGCCTGCTATGAAGCCACCGCGCGCGCACTCGAACTCGCCCGAAAGCACAACGCACGTCTGCACATTTTGCACCTCACCACAGCGGCTGAAACCAAACTGTTTCGCAACGATATACCCCTGATTGAAAAGCGCATAACCACCGAAGTGTGTGTGCATCATTTGTGGTTTTCAGATGAAGATTATGAACGCTTGGGCACCTTGATCAAGTGGAATCCTGCCATCAAAACCGCACAAGATCGGCAGGGCCTTTTTGACGCTTTACTTGACGATCGCATCGACTTAATCACCACCGATCACGCGCCACACACCCTCGACGAGAAGCAGAAGTCTTATTTCCAAGCCATGTCAGGTGCGCCCATGGTGCAACATGCCCTTGTTTGCATGCTCGAGTTTCATGCCCAACAACGCATCAGCCTGCCCAAAATCGTCGAGAAAATGTGCCACAATCCGGCCATTCTTTACAACATCGAAAAGCGCGGCTTCATTCGCGAAGGCTACTTTGCCGATTTGGTGCTGGTTGATTTGCACGCACCATGGACGGTTGACAAAACCAACCTCCTGTACAAATGTGGCTGGTCACCGCTGGAGGGCACAACCTTCAGCGCGCGCGTGTGTACAACGCTGGTGAACGGGAATGTTGTTTACGACGCGGGGCGATTCGATGAAAGCAGCCGCGGACAAGCCTTGCTGCCTGGGAAAGCGCGCACCCACGAAAGGTAAAAGCGATGTTTGCAGGACGAAAATTGGTGATTGCCACCAAGCACAGCAAAGAGCGCGTCATCGCGCCTCACCTCGAGCGCGCCCTTGGTGTATCGTGTTTTGTCGCATCCGATTTAGACACCGATCAGCTCGGTACATTTTCAGGTGAAGTGCAGCGTGAGCTCGATCCCCTGGCCGCGGCGGTGTTGAAATGCGAAATGGCCATGGATCAAACCGGATGCGATTTGGCCGTCGCCAGCGAGGGTTCATTTGGTCCGCATCCTGCCTTGTATTTTGTGAGCGCCGATGATGAAATGCTGGTTTTGGTTGATCGCAAACACCAGCTTCAAATTGCAGCCCGTGCGTTAAGTACGGCAACGAATTTCAATGGCCGCGACGTAGCCGACGAAAATGAGCTCATGGCCTTCGCACAGGAGGTTGGCTTTCCTGCGCACGGCTTGATCTTGCGACGTTCGCAAACATCTTTTGAGGGCATCATCAAAGGCGTCACCAGCGCACATGACTTGCGTGACGGCTTCAACCGCCTCATGAGCCAAAACGGGCGGGTGTACGTTGAAACCGACATGCGCGCGCACCTCAATCCGACCCGAATGAAGGTGATCGAAGAGGCGACCCTGAACCTGCTCGACAAGCTCGGCAGTTTATGTCCGCAATGCCAAACCCCCGGCTACAGCGTCACCCAAGCCAAAAAGGGCTTGCCGTGTGGTTTGTGTGGCATGCCCACGGCCACCGTGCGCAGTCATGTTTATACATGTACCCATTGCGCATTCAGTCACGAAGTCGACTTCCCTAGCGGACAAACCACGCAGGATCCGATGTATTGTGATTTTTGTAATCCGTAACCTCCAGTGAAATTGGATTCTTTTTTGGGTTGTTTTTTGATGCTGAGCTTCGGAACATTCAAACGGAGCGCATACCTTTACCCAAAACCCATAAAGAAATGAAAACAGCAGTATGCGCAATGGCATTGATGCTTGTGAGTTTAACGAGCAGCTTTGGTCAAAGCACCGATCCGTATTATAAGGCCTTGAAAGAAATGTTCATCGCTTCGGGTGTTGAAGAAACGTACCGTACCGCCATCATTCAAATGGTTGACATGTACAAGACGCAGATGCCTGGCGCCCCAGCGGGTTACTGGGATGAGTTGCAGCAAGAGTTTTTGCGCACTTCGATGGATGACTTGGTTTTGATGTTGGTGCCTGTTTACCAAAAGCACATGACCATTGAAGATTTGCGCGGCTTGGTTGAGTTTTATGAAACGCCTTTGGGCAAGAAGTTTATAACGAGCACCCCGGCCATTATGGAAGAGTCGATGCAAGTGGGGCAGGCGTGGGGCATGAAGATCGGGCAAGAGCTTTCTAAGCGCCTCGAAGAGCGCGACAACTAGTCGAGCACTGCGTTATTCGCAAAAGCAATCACCGCGATCGATTTCGCGCTGAAACCATTCTTTAAAGCTGAGTCCCATATCATCGCAGCACACGCGGCATTCGTCTTCATTTTGTGCTGGGATGCATGCCGTTCCGCGGTCGGTTTTGGTGCATTGCAGTAGTCCGATAGCGAGGAAGAGCGTTAGGAACGCGATACTTACAAAGCGCACAGAAGATGTCGATTTACGCATAGCGGAGGTACTTCAGGGGGAGCGACACGCTCGATGAAATGTACGTAAAATTCTAATTCACGCGGAAAGATGCGGGGGCGCGATGATCGGCTCAGCCGTGCATTGTTATGTTTGTTGTGAATACCCAGCGCCGTTGCTTCGCAATGCCGCGCCCTGTGAGCAGAAATTGAGTAAGGCGTGCGATTTAGGGTTTCATGTGTGTTGAGCATGTTTAGGCATGTGTTCATGTCGCGCTGTTGTGTAGATGCTTGACACATGCCGTATCGCTCACCATTCGACGACCATTGAAATTGTGTATCTTCGCTTGGGTTACAATGTATGTTCGCTTTAGTGTAGTTGGTTCGTTGCTATGACTGTAATCAACTGGTTAACTGATATATGGCGTTCAAACCGCCGGTTGAATTTGAAGCAGAACTCGTTCAGGTAGCATTGCAACCAACAATTTGATATCGAATGGTATGTTCCGAGAAACAAACGTTTGGCATTGCTGATGACAATATGCACCTAGGGCAGAGCTTTGGCTGCCTTTTTGGGCTCAGTTTTACTAGGTTGATGACGCTCAACATGGGGTTTAATAGCGTTGTAGCTTGGGTTGGCATCACTGATAGCGGAGGTTTTCTTGGTGAGCAGCCGTTTGTCAGGCGCGCCGTAGGTCTTGCCGCTAAAATCGGGCAAGTGCTCCATGCGCAGACGTCCCGCTCGAGTGTTCTGTTCGATGTCGTTTCGCGTTTTGCGCTAAGAGCGCGTTCCGCGTTGAACGGCAACCAGAACGGGCGGGGTTCGCTCGCTTCCTCTGCCGCGATTGAAAAGGTGCTGCTGAGGATCCTTCTCTTTCTTGTCGGCGCGAAAAAAGCCATCGTCGAACTCTACTGTTCCATCAAGTTTGACAGACTCATTCGCCTTGCCCATAGCCAATCGAATCTTTTGCATCATGTACCAAACCGTCTCATACCGCTTCATTCCCAATCGCTGCTGCATGTCTTTTGCCGAAACGGCCTTGGTGGTGCTCATCATCAAGAACATGCAGCAGTACCAAGTGTGAAGCGGCAGCTTACTGTGCATCATGATAGTGCCGCTTCTGATGGTTGTTTTTGCACGGCAATCCATGCATTCCCAACGGTCAATCGTACTGACCCAACTCAATTGCTTCGAAGTACATTTTCGGCAAACGAGGCCGTTCTTCTCGCGCTCTGTTTTCATGTGGCGGACGCACGCTGCTTCATCAGGGAACTGTTGAAAGAAGTCTTTCGCTGTCATATTCATCGTATTTTCAGCGAATCTCTGACCTTACTAAGTAATCAATTTACGTTCTACAAACATGCGTACATGCATTGTATAATTCAAATGAAAACGGTTGGTGAAAGCAACAGTGAAAAGCAATTAGCATCTAAAAGATTACCGAAAGGTACATACATGAAAAAATGAGATTAAAAGAAATTTCAATTCACGATAGCACATTGCTTGATGCACTTCGGGAGGTTTACTATTCCGATAATCCGGTGTTCCTGATTCGATATCCTCGCGTGTTTGCCTTAATGGCGCCGCCTACTTTGCTCGGTGCTTTGGCATTGAGTAAAGGAAAGAACAGGCTTCCGGGGAAGTTTTACGGATCTGCCATTGGTTCTGCCGAATCGTTTTTTTCGATGGCTTGGGACAAGCATATTTCAGAGAAGTTTCTGAAGAATGAATCCATGCTCAAAAGCCTTGAGTCGTGTTTTATTCGCATTAAAACACATGACGCCCAAACAGAAACAGCTGCGGTCAACGCCGGAACTCACCAAGGATTGCTCTTGCCCGATGGTGTCTTGCGCGATTTGTTTCGTACACTCGAAGCATGGGGTGAATCGCTCGATGACCGCTCCCTCTTTCCGGGCAAAAACTATACAGCATCATTATGTACAAGCGCCAACATCAGTGGCGATCTGGGAGGTTCGATCGTCGATGAATTGCGGGCGCGCGATTTTGCTGTTTCGATGCAAATTCCCCTTATGATCCATGCGGAAGAGAACCAAGGAGAGAAAGGCTCGTATCCGGTTTTGGCCTTCGATGACGCTACGGTTCGGGTTGAGCGCGATGGACCGGGTTTAGCGAGTATATTAAGCATGATTTCAGGACATTTTACACGGCTAAATCCATGAAAATGAATAATTCGGTTTCCGTAAATCCGACTCGTGCCCTTGTTGATGCCGCGTATCGTTTCAACTATGCTGAATTGCCGGCAATGACCCGTCAGCAGATTCAATTCCTACTTTGCGATGGTATTGGGGTTCTATTTATGGGTATGGAGCATCCAACGATTCAAAAACTCATGCAGCACTTCCGGATGCAGCATACGCACGCAGGTGCTACCTTTCCTGGATTGGGATTAGAACTACCTGTAACCGATGCGGCATTTGTGTATGGAACATCCACGCATGTTTTGGATTTTGAACCTATGTTTGATCCGCCGACGCATGCTGTATCGCCGGTTCTAGGAGCTATTTTTGCACTTGCTTCGAGGGATTCTGATTTGCATACAGGCTGCGGCGAAGTTTTTCTGCGCGCATTTGCAGCTGGCATTGCATTGCAGGCCGAGTTGCGTGAAGCGTCCCGTGTTGCTGATGATTCGGCAAAGCTGGAACAGAAATTTTTCCCGTTTCAAAAACAGGGATTCCATCCGCCCGGAACCGTGGGTGTTATGGGAAGTGCACTGGTATCGGCAATCTTGCTTGGTTTAAGTGAAGATGAAGCCTGTATGGCCTTGGGAATGGCCGCCAGTAGGGCCGGTGGAATTGCTGCAAATATTGGCACCGCAACAAAAGCTACGCACAGTGGAAATGCTGCCCGGGCAGGCCTTGAATGTGCACTGCTTGTTAAGAACGGATTCACGGCCTCACGCGATACATTTGCCGAGCCAGGCGGCTGGGGCGAAGTCTTTGGCGGTGATGCATTCGATGCAAATTATCTGATTGAGGGTATGGAATCGATGCGCTGTTTTATGCGTCCCGGATTTGCATTTAAACGCTGGCCTGCGCATACCGCCATGCAGGTCGCAATCGATGCAGCATTGCAATTGCATCAGCGCGACCTGAAATTTGATGGTGATGTCGTGATCGAAACACCGGTTTTCCCGTATTGCAATCGCCCTAATCCGCAAAGTACCGACGAATGCCGCTTTAGTTTTCAGTTTAATGTTGTTCAGGCAATGCTCGATGGAGAAGTTAATGCGCAGAGTTTTTCCGAATCACAGCTTCAGCGTAGCGATATTCAACGCATGCTGGCTAAAACCCGACTTAGTTTTGATAACCGAATTCCCGCTGATTTTACCAGAATGGAAGTGCGAATCATGTTGTCGGATGGGCGCAATGCCACAAGCAATACCTGGCTAGGTCATTGGAATTCTGCCGTAAACGAAAACGTGATTGCCGATAAATTTTTGTCGTGCATGTCGCATGTGTTGAGTGAAGCAGAACGCCAGAAACTGGTTGATAATTTATTGGGATCTGCGCAAGCTTTTAATCTCAAAGCGTGCATGCAATCTCTGCGGCAGAGTAAAGTTTTTTTCTGACTCTACCTTGAAAAAACACCTTAGGCATAGCGTATAATCAATATCGTTCCAAGAAAGCTAAAAATAACGCTCATGAATTGATTTTCTTCATAGAGTGTTCACAAGGGGGGGCAATAATATTGCAAATAGCCATTGAAATAGCGCGATCGAGCACGTACAAAGAACTTGAAGAGCCGTATGAAGGGAATTGAGCGAAGCGGCCTCACGACCGAAGGAAGCAAGTTTTCACAGCTTCTCCCGATGATTGGGATACGGTTCTCCCGAACAGTCGTTACAAGTTGTGGGAAGGAAGGGGTGAGATTCGCCTGCATGACCCGATTATAGCCAATGTTAATATGATGCTTAAAGTAGACAAAATACTAGCGACCATAGTAATCGTTTGGCTTTCTTTCGCTTTACTTGCAAAGATTACAAACCTAATTGGTTTTGGTTCACAAGAATATTATTTGCAACACCCTGACTATCCTGAAGGAGCTGACTTCAAAAGAGACGTAAATAATGGTTTTATTCTGTTAACTTTCTGGACAATAATTACCGCAGCATTATTGACCTTGACTATATATTCAAGAATTAAAAAGAACAAAAAACTATTTAACCAATTAGCCTTGACCACATTCATAGTAGCGACTTATCCACCCATTTTGATAATTTCAAAAGGGCTGACGACAAGAGGTATTATAATGGCAGGAGTGACACTTGGGCTTGCTGGACTGACTTTACTAAAAATGAAACATGAAAAGAAACACTGGCTATAACAGCAACTACAAGAAATTGCCGATTCAGTGTTTAAATGAAGCTTAGTGCTTCTATGCAAGTTCAGTGCTGCTTGACAGTTTTGTGCTCCAAAACCAGCCCGAACGCTAAGCCCGAAACCGTTATAGCCAATAGTAAGACGACCAATCCATAAAAGAAATCAATTATGCAAAGGATACTTCAATTAATACTAATCTGTTTATCGGTTCATTGTTTAGCACAACCAACGGGACATTCAAAAATCTTCTTGGAAATAACAGACAATGGTGATATTTTACATTTTGAAAATTGCTTTAAAAAAGGTGAACAAGGATGGAAAACAAGTCTTACTTACAAAACTTATGAACTAAAAGATATTAGTGATAACCAGACAGGTTTTGAGTATTATCCAATGGCAGAATACTTGCATAAAACACTGATGACAGATGACCACCATATTCAGATAGTGAAGAATAAAAAGGATACGATGAACATTGAAATTTTAAATGCTTACAATGTTTACTTTCTGAATATTCCATTTCAAAAAGGAAATTTCAAATTATGGGTTAATGACGGAAATCTGCATAAATGGAACTATAACACTTTGCCTTTTAAAACAATTAAAACTGAGCAAATTGTATATGACATTTCACCAGTCATCTGGGACGTATTTCAGGTCGATAATCGAAAACAAGAAGTAGATTATTTCATTTCTGTTCAGTTTGCCAAACAACAGCTTTTAGCAGAACCAGTTATTCCAGAAGACGACCCAAATTTTAGAAACCCAAGAAGAATCGGGAATCTTAGATTGGAAGTTGCCGACTTTAACTTTGACGGACAAAAAGACTACAGAGAACACCAAATGAATGATTCGACAAAATGGAATTATTTCATTTATAAAGATACTGTTACAGGTTTTGTTTTAGACACGCTATTAAGCAGTTTGGATGATTGTTACTTTGATTTTAACAAGAATACATTTGTTGGTTTAAAGACATCAAGAATTGATACTTTAACCACACAGATGGACAACTATGAATATATTGGTGGAGTGGTAACATTGGTTAGAGTAGTAGTATGTGTCCAGGCTTTTCCACATTCAGAGAAAAAAGACTGTTCTGTTAGTGTACTAGAAAATGGAAAGTGGGTTGATAAAGAACCAATATTGGGCTGCGAATGAGAACCACTGGCTATAACAGCACATTTGCAATAGGCGGGGTTTCGTGCTCCGACAACAGTTTTGTGGTAGCCAAAAGTTTCGTGCTCCGCATAAAGTTCAGTGGTAAAAATCCCGCCCATTGCAAATCTGCAAACCGTTTTCCCTCACATAGATTATAACCGAAATGAACCAAAAAACAGCATTGATTTACCTCATACTTCCATTGACGCTAATCTTTGCTTGTGCTGAAAAGAGATCAGCAGAAAAGGAAATAAATCAACCTGAATTAGTTGCCACTTCAAATGCTGACACTTTAAAGTTTTCCTCGGCTATACGAGCAATCTTCCAAGACAGTAAAGGCAATTATTGGTTTGGAAGCCATAATGAAGGGGTAAGTGTATATGATGGAAATGCATTTACATACTTTACAACCAATGAAGGATTGGCAGACAATCAAGTTCGTGGAATTCAGGAAGACGAAAACGGAATGATTTGGTTTGAAACTGCAAATGGGGTGAGCAGTTACGATGGGCGAAGTATTAAAAATCATCTTGTAAATCGAAATTCAGAAACCGAGTGGACGAAAACCGACAAAGACTTGTGGTTTAATGCGGGAACAAACCAAGGAGTTTATAGATATGACGGACAGCAATTGAACTATTTAGCTTTTCCGAACCCCAGAGACACTCGAACAGGTAATTTATATGCGGTAACAGGCATCTCGAAAGGAAAAAATGAGCGGGTATGGTTTGGTACGTATGCAGGTGTTTTCGGCTATGATGGAAAGCAGTTTGTAACGATTAATGATGAAACACTAGGACTTTCAGAAGAATCTGAAAAAATTCACGTTCGAAGCATTTTGGAGGACGCTCAAGGCCGACTTTGGATAGGGAACAATGGAATTGGCGTAATCCTTAAAAATGGCGACGCAATCACACACTTCTCGAAGGAAAAAGGAAAACTCATTCCGAATAGTGAATTTGAAGCAAACATTCAAAGTGAACAGTTTGCTAAGAACACAGGCCTGCAATCTGTTTTTGCGATTGCAGAAGATAGTCAAGGAAATATTTGGTTTGGAGATCGAGATTCTGGAGCTTGGAGATATGATGGTGAAACGCTAACAAACTATAGGATTGACCCGAAATTGAACGTTCAAACGGCTTGGGACATTTACCTAGACAAAAACAATAACCTGCTATTTGGAATGGCAGAAGGTGGCGTTTATAAATTCAACGGAGAAACATTTGACAAAATATTCTAAGAAGTAAAGCACGAATGACTACCAATTTATAAGCGATCATTGTTCGTGAAATTGCAACGAGGTTTATGCTAATCGTTCGTGCCAATCCGGACCAGTGACAGACCATTATGAAACACACAATATCTATTTTGGCATTCATTTTATGCTTGGTTACAAGTTGTTCGACAGAAACCACAACCAGCACTGAAACTGCAACTGCAGAACATGCACTGCAAGACAACTCCGCAAGTGATTTTGAGAAATACCTCAATACCCTCAATCAGATTCCTTTGCCGTTTTCACACAATTCATTTGAACCATTTGAACCACTTTCAAAGCACTACGACAAGGTAGCTTTTGAGCGATATAAACACCAGGGGGCAAACCAGCCTTTAGGGATTTTATTTAGCGACAGCAATACTGTTACATTGCTTGACTTTTCGATTGAGCAATTGGGCATTGGCCCTTTCTTGACAACTTACGATAAACAAGGAAATAAGATTGATTCATTAGTGCCTTATCAACAAACCAGCAGCGTTTTTGGGCACTATACCGTATCCGTAACCAGGTCGTATTTAACAATTAATAAAAACCATACAATTTTGGTAGTTGATTCAATCACATCTTTTTCTCTGTTGCCTCGCAATTCTGACTTTGGTGATATGCGTGATAAAGTAACAACTAGCGTTACAAAATATAGCATTGATTCGAATGGACGAATTAGAGAGAACAATTAGAAAGCTCGTTACTAGCATCTGGCCAAGTAACAGCTAAGCACACCAAAACAGCTCGAATGACGTGCTGGCTTTCGGGGTATTTTTGTCTACGATCATGTCATCAGTACACGCTGATTTCATCGCGCAAGTAGGGTATCTACAACTACGTTTGTATTTCTTTTGTACCTTGTCCAAGCGATCATGAATTCAATCGGCTTTCGTCTTTTTCTTGTTGGGCTCTCCCTTTTAGGGGGCTTTGCTGCATACGGACAAGCGAAATGGATCAACTCTTACGGTTCGCTCGGGCAAGATGAAGCCCTCTGCAGCGATGCCATCGGCAACAACTATTACGTCGGTGGGTACTTCAGTCAAGGCGCCCAAATGGGGGCCACAAGCCTACAAAGCAACGGTTTCAGCGACGGTTTTCTCACCAAACTCAATGGCCAAGGCGACGTCGATTGGGTATGCACCATCGGTGGAACAGGCGCTGATCGCATTCTAGACGTCGCCGCTCATGCCAACGGCAAGGTGGCCGTAACGGGCTACATCACAGGCAATGCAGCGGTGAACGGCCAATCCATCGCGACCAATGCCGGTTCGCAAGACGCCTTTGTTATGCTCTGCAATGCACAAGGGATTCCGGAATGGACCCTCGCCATCGGCGGACAAGACGCCGATACAGGCTACGGCGTCTCCATCGATGCCGGTGGAAACGTTTATTGCACCGGTCAGTTCAAAGGGGTGGCCCAAATCGGCCCTTTTCTGTTAACCAGTGCGCTCAATCCGCAAACGAACACACCCTCGCACGATATTTTTGTGGTTAAAATCGCCCCGAACGGTGAGGTCCTTTGGGCAAAGCAAGGCGCTGCCAGCGGAGACGACCGCGGCTTGAGCTTGTGCAATGACCCGCTCGGTAACGTTTACCTCGCCGGACAATCATCCGATACCCTTCAATTCGGCAATTCGAATTATCCCAACACGGTCTTTAATGCCGGTTTTCTCATGAAGATCGACACCGACGGAAATGAGGCGTGGCTCACCCGTTTGGCCACGACCCAAACCCTGATCAATGAACTTGAATTCGGCAGCGACAATCACCTTTACCTCACCGGCGACCACATCGGTCAAATGGCGGTGTTGAGTGAAAACGGCACACAACTGTTCCCTGGAAGCGGTGAGTACAACATCTTCCTCGCGAAATTCGACCTCAACGGCGAAGCGGTATGGCTCAGCAACGCGGGCTCAGCCAACGAAGTTTCATCTAAATCGCTTTGCGAAGGCGACAACGGCGAGTGGTACGTCGCCGGAACCTTCAAGTGCCGCTTCAGTGATTTCAGTGCGCCCTATGGCGAAGGTGTTTTCTACAGCTTGGGTTACCGCGACATCTTCGTGGCGCGTTACAACGCCGATGGTTCTCGGGTTTGGGAACGCAACTACGGCAGTCCGAAAGACGATTTCTGTGCGGCAGTAGAATTCGGAGCCTCGAACGATCCCTTGTTTTTTGGTTCATACGGAAACATTATGCAGTTCCCCGATGGCGTCGGCTTTGGCTTTGGCGATAGCGCAAGCGTTCCCGGGTGGAGTTACACTGTTGATTATTGCGACGATGCCAACTATGGGCAAGTGCAGGCCATCGAATCCGTTGGCGCACTCGATGTATTCATGGCGCGTGCCGTGCTCACCGATGTGCAGCCTTTTGATTGGTTCTTGCGCAACGGCCAAAGCGGTTGTACACGTAACTTCATCGAAGGCTGCTTGGGTTCTTCGGCCTGCCCTGATACCTTGGCCGGTTGCGGCGTGACAGAAGTGCCACTCGTTCTTTTCACCCAATTGATGAACGCCGGAGGTCCTGAAGTGGAGGTAACCTGGACGGGTGATGTCACACTACTCAATCCAAGTGAGCCCTATTTGGCAACATCGCACACGAGTCAATGGGTGCAAGTTGCGATTGACCGCCTCGACGGCTGTTACGCAGCAAACGACTCGGTATACACGCTCATCCATCCCTTTCCAACTCAACCGCTACTCACCGATGATGTGGTCATCAATACCGAATGCACAAGTTGCGAAGACCTGATCCTCTGCGAGGTTCAGCCAATCACCCTGAGCGCTTCGGGTATCACCGAGCCTGATTTTGGCTGGGTTATCCCTGAATTGCCCTTACAAAACCAGTTCACCACCTCCTTAGGCGGTACCTATGTGTTCGAGCAAACCAATGCGTTCGGTTGCAGCAGCCAAACGAGCATCCACATTCAGTTCGCCCTTGTTCCTGACACGGTTGCACCTTACATCGCTTCTTTTTTTGGGGGGATGCCATTGGGGATTGACAGCGTAGGGCTATGCCCGAACGACGGGGTTCTTTTCCAATTGTTGGATAGCTTGGATGTAAACCCCGGCGTCATGTTCCATTATGGTGATGTGCTCTGGACGCACTACCACGAAGGTAACCTCGTCAATCAATCTGTGCTGCCTTCAAGTGAACCCTTTGCCTTTCAAGACGGACAAGATGGATGGCATACCGTGCATGCCAGCTACACCGAGATGTTTTGTGATGAACCGGTACAGACCTACCCCCTGCAAACCGATTCCGTTTACGTAATTTTCTACCCCGAACCCGAGCTCGACATTAACCTCGCAGGACCAAGCGAGTTATGTCCGGGTGAGAGCGTGGTACTCGCCGCGTTTGGCGCAGATGCGTTTGAATGGAGTGGCCCCAGTTTTGAAGTCATCACACCAAACACCATCGCGGTATTTGCCCCGGGGGTTTATACCATCAACCACAGTGCAGTGAATGAATTCGGTTGCTCCGCGTACGACATCTCCACCCACGAGGTAACTGCGAAGGCTGCTTTTGCAGGCATGCTGCCCGAAAACGGCATCGTTTGTCCTTTTGATTCGGTGATGCTCTTCACCGAAGAATCATACATGAGCTATCAGTGGATTGGTCCGATGGGCGAACTCTTGGGGACCGAACAAACACAGTGGGCCTCCGTTCCCGGACTTTATCATTGCCAAGTGGTCGATGCCGCTTTTTGCGCTTTAGAAACCAATTTCCTTGAAGTGAAGGCGTATAGCTCTCCGTTTCTGGAGGCCTTCCCAGGCACCGACCTTTGCGTGAGTGGCGAAGTGCAATTGACGCTGGCGACCAATGAGGAGGCCGAAGTGTTGTGGATTGATCCGCTCAGCGGCAACGGCTTGCAGCAGTTTATCGACCAACCGGGAACCTACACGGTCCAATCGACACTCTGTGACATCACTACGTCACTCGACATTACCATCGTGATGACAGAAGTTGAAGCGGAAATTTCGGTTATATCGGAATTGCCGGCCTGTTTGGGTGATACCGTTTTTCTAATTGCAAACCCTGGTATGAACCTCTACAATTGGAATCCGGGGGGGTATGCGGGACAGCAAATTGCGGTGACGGAAGCGGGTACTTACAACCTCACAACGGCTGATGCACAGGGGTGTTTGGGCTTTGCTGAATCGGTGGAAATCGCGTTTACCGTGGCCACGGCTACCGTGAATTCAGCACCTGCCGCTGCCTGTCCGGGAGATGAGCTCGTGCTTGAAGCGCTAGGTACAGGCGACTTTGCGTGGTACCTGTTGGGCGACGAAGAACCAACGGCCACAGGCGGTAGTTTTGAGTTCACCATGGGCGATGAGGTGGTTGTGATAGGCGTCAGCAGCACCGTAGATGCCTGCGAAAGCGAACCCGTCTTCGTTGCAGTGGAAGTTCACCCATCAGCAGAAGCGATTGAAATTGAAGATTTCGATAGTTTCTGTGAAGGAGATGAGGTGGTGCTTGGATCGCCATCTGGTGAATTGAACTGGAGCGGACCAGCTGGCAGCTTCACGGGCAACCCTTGGAACCTTGGAGCAGCAGACCCTGAATGGACAGGTGTTTACACAGCCGCATACGCTGAAAACCTCTGCCAAACGCCTGCCGTCGCACTAACGCTTGCGGTAGCTCCTTTGCCGCCCGCCCCGCCGGCGATCGATACCTTGGCTTGTTTGGGCAGCGAAATCACCTTGTTTTCAGACTATGCAGGGCTTACCATGTGGTATAACCCCAGCTCGCAAACAACGCTAACTGCTCCTGCATGGACCTTCACAATGCTGGCTTCGGATCTGGCTACAACTTACCATTTCGTCAGTGATGCGGGGTGTGTAGGTGAGAGCGCTCCGATTTTCGTTGAAAGCATCGTTTGTACGGGAGAGCAAGCGAATATTTTCACACCAAACAACGACGGCACCAACGACACATATGACTTTAAGAGCTGGTCGTACAGCATTGAAGTTGTGCGCATCTACAACCGATGGGGGCAGCTCGTGCGTGAACTTATCGATGAGCCCTTCGTTTGGAATGGCAAATCCTCGAATGGCGATCAGGTGGAAGACGGTGTTTACTTCATTGTCCTCAGCAGTCATGTGCCTATGGATGGTGAGCACACCCAAACGGGTGTGGTTTACGTCAAACGTTAAGCGGCAGTGCGCTTTCTCGCCGGTAAAAAAAAATGGCGCTAGTTCAAGCGGTTTGATTGCCGCGTACAACGCTCGCGATGAGCAGCAGAAAAACAGTGATCAACGCTACACCACTTAAGGAGAGTACAACCAGCCCTGCGGTATCGTGGCCTTGCATTCTCAAGAAGGCACCGACTGTGGTTCCGAACACGCTGGCAAAAAATAGAAAGGCTGCACGTTTCATGTTGTGTTTCTTAATGCCGTTCTAAGTCAAAGATAGGCCATTGTATAGAATCTTCATTCATCACTATAGCCTTGCTCAAACCTTGAGACTTTCGGGCATTTTATGCCTTGCCCTTTTTAGCTGCTTAAAATTGAGGAGCGTATTTACTTGCTTAGGGTTATTGCTATCGGGATTGTATTAACTGCGCAGTCATTGTGCAATGATCAAAATTGAGTCGCGGTCGGCGTAACGTATCAACTGCATGAAAATTGGCCTTAACCTATGATTTTCCGTGGACCAAATGCTGAGCACCTCGAACTGAACGAAGTCACGCAATCAGATCCCATCACCATTGGACATGAATTGCCCAATTCTTTGCTCTTTGTTTGGATTCGCGGGGAAGATGCTATTCTGAATTATGAGGGTGCTGATGTTCACCTGAGCGAGAATACCATCGTGTGCCTTTCCTTTTTTCACACCCTTTCCTTCAAGTGCCTGGGAAGTGCGCGCATTGTGAGGTTCAATCCTGAATTCTACTGCGTACTCAATCACGACAGTGAGGTGAGTTGCAAGGGCATCTTGTTCTATGGAGCAAATCAATTGCCTGTTTTCAGGGTCAACGACGTGATGCTCGCTAAATTTGAGCTCTTGTGGGAGGTGTTTAAGTCTGAAATGGCCTCGCCCGATGCCTTGCAGCTTGAGATGCTTCAAATGCTGCTGAAGCGATTCATCATTTTGGCGACGCGCGTATACAAGGCGCAGCACCAATTTCTTGAGCTTGAGAACACCGATGTTGAACTTGTCAGGGAGTTCAATTTTTTGGTTGAGCAGCATTTCAGAACAAAGCATTCAGTGAAAGAATATGCAGATTTGTTGAATAAATCGCCCAAAACCCTCTCCAATGTATTCTTCAATTTGGCGGGCAAAACACCCCTGCAAATCATTCATGAGCGCAAGCACGTAGAAGCTCGTCGCTTGCTCCGCTACTCTTCGAAAATCGTTTCTGAAATCGCCTATGAGGTGGGCTTTGAAGACGTGCAAACCTTCAGCAGGTTCTTCAAAAAACTTGAAGGGATTAGTCCGACCGAATTCAAAAAGCAGGTGGTAGGAAGTTTTGCCAACTTTTCGGGAATATCAGCCTAACCCTAGCCGGAGGGTCGTGTTCATCTTTGTGTCAAACAAAATCTTTTACCTTAAAATTTTGAATGATGTCAAAAATGAATACTCCAGCCCGCGGACTCGTGTCGGGCAATGAGGTTGACGCCCCCAAGGGCTCATGTCAAATGAATACAACGATTTCAAGTAACAATAAGGTGAGGTGGCGGCAGATGCTTCCTGCTTTGTTTTTTGTGTCGCTGCTTGCAATAGGTTGCAAAGATGATGAAGAGGTGATTCTGCCAACATCTACGCTTGAGTTAAACATTTCAGGCTTGGAAGATTTGGGGCCTGATTATGAATACGAGGGTTGGATGATGGTCAACGGTGCCCCGATAACAACGGGTCGCTTTTCTGTTGATGCCATGGGCAACCTGTCGCGAACCAATTTCGCGCTGTCGGGAGAGCAACTCAGTGCCGCAACAGCCTTTATTCTTACCATTGAGCCGGCGATCGGTGATGACCCTGCCCCGAGCGACGTGCACATTTTGGCGGGTGATTTTTCAGGCAATTCAGGTGCCATGACTACAGCTGATGCCAGAGCCATCGGTACAAATTTCGCTTCAGTTGCAGGAACATACATCATTGCTACGCCTACCAACGATGCAATGGATGATGAGTACAGTGGCGTGTGGTTTCTCGATAACTCATCGGGTACTCCGATGGCCGGACTCAGTTTGCCTCAGCTTCCAGCGGCTTGGGTTTACGAAGGTTGGGTGGTTATTGATGGGGTTGCGGTGAGCACCGGTACCTTCAGCCAAGCCATGGGCGCTGATAGCTTCTCAGGCTTTAGTGGAAACAACGGGGCACCTCCGTTTCCTGGTGAAGACTTTCTGGAGAATGCACCTGCGGGCCTAAGTTTTCCTGTTGATGTTCGCGGTGGCAATGTGGTCATCAGTGTTGAACCGGTGCCTGACAATAGCGCTGCGCCTTTCCTTTTGAAACCGCTTGTTCACATGCCTGCTCTTGATGCGGGGGTTCACAGTGCCCTTTCGATGAACCAAAACCTTGGCTCAATACCTGTTGGAAGTTTCGTGCGAAAATAGTTAAACTCGTTTGTGTGTTTGTCGCGTGAGGGCAAGGTAGAAGATAGATCTGCCTTGCCCTTCTCGTTTTTATTTGTGTAAAGGATGGAGAAAAACTGCGGCATTGCTTGTTTGAACAGCAGTGCTATTTGATTTTTTAGATGATCTGACTTGAGCGTTTAGGCTTGAAGAATTGGGTCGCGCACAACCGATTTTTAAGTGTACCTCCATACGGATCGTTCATAAGCCAGTACGGGTTGCGGTACCCCTACCTTTATTCTCTGGCGTCAGCCGCACTTCATTTGAAAGGCATAAAACCCGGGGACTGGCATGGTTAGTAGCGCGTGGGGCTTAGCGGCGCACGCACCCATCCTGCCGATAGGCAGAAAACATTATAACCTTGAGCGCCGTCAGTTCGCGTTAAGTTGCTTTACTTAAGCCTATTCTGCGAATTTGTAAATCGGTGGGAAATATGTAATATTAAAAAATAAACATGTATTAGGACAACCAAACTCACATTGACGGTCGAAAAGGCAATCATAGATCGCGCTAAATCTTACGCGAAGCGAACAGGACGAAGTCTTTCTGAATTGATTGAGAGCTATCTTGAGAACATTACGCAAGAAGATCATGATACAGACCTATCTCCGAGACTTAAGAAATTGGTTGGATCGGTGCAACTTCCCGAAGATTTGAATGAAGAAGAATTGCGAACAGGCCTTGAGCGCAAACACCTGCGGTGATGCAGTTATTTCTCGACGGCGTCGATTGAATCCAATTACTTGAAATGCCCCGAAATCATGAAAATCAATAATTCGTCAGCGTTTTGCATCACCTGATTGCAGTTGGTCTACACCCAGATTTGATTGATAATGTTCTGGTAATTTATTATATTTGAGTTTTAGCGCGAGATTACCATCACAATCTAACGAAGTGTGCTTTAGAGCTCCAGCAGTTCATCCATTCGATTTTTTGAGGTCGATGTCCTGCCCGCTGAAGCTGGGCTATGTGTTTGGTTTGGTCAATTGAAACGTGCAAAAAGCAAAGAACACATGGGCAGCATTTTGAAATTTGGCGCAGTTAATCGTGCAACGCGAAAAATACTTTTTTTTCTCGCGTTGCTCTTCATCAGTGTTTCTTGCATCGCGCAAAGTCGACATGTTTCTGAAACCACAAAGAAAATTGTATTTGCAAGGGATGGCGGCGTTTGTAAATGCTGCGGAAGTGCTCTTAACCTAGAGTTTGATCACATCACTCCGTTCTCGTGCGGCGGAGGCAATGATGTGTCTAACATTCAACTGCTCTGCCAAAAGTGCAACCGAAGTAAGTCGAATAGCTGTACCTGTAAAATTCACAATCGGCGCGTTGGAACAAACTGCTGCGATAAAGCCACCACGAATAAATCACCCGGCGCGGCAACGCAATGCACAGGTACGACTAAAAAAGGCGCGCGTTGCAGAAACAGAACAACCAATCCGAATGGACGTTGTCATCACCACTGAACGCATTAAACCCTGAATTAACCATGAAAGCAACCCGCTTATTTGCGATCGACAGCAATACCGAAGAAGTGATTGTTTCTGAATCGCAAAAAGGAAGTAATAAAGTCGAGTTTATTGAGCGCATTCATCGCAATACGAATGATTTGCTTTTCGATGCAGTAACTACATTAACGCGAATAACCCAATCGCCCAATTTTGACCCTGCAATTTTCAAAGCCATGGATAAGGTGTGCCAACTGATCTACAACCAGCACATTGAAGGCAAGTAAGCGAAGCTGTTAACGCCATCGCGGCAGGGGTCTGTAGATCAGTGTCGCGCATACGCTCCCCGAAACATCTGGTTCATCACCACCAAATGCGGCAGTGTAATGAGGGCGATGAAAATGAACAACACGGGTATGGGGTCGTGGTGCGCGAGTGTCGTAAACCACACCACGCCGGTGAGTATCAAAAACACAAAGGCCAACAGCGTGAAGGGCAGCGCCGCCTTCCAAAGTTTGGCGATGCCCGCGGTATGCCCCATGAAATTGGCCATGTGGTGAAAGGTATTCAACGCATGCCATCCGCCGAAGTATAGGGCGAATGCGGGGAGCAAGGGCAAGAAGTACATTATCATGAGCAAAGCGGTCAAATACCCCCAGCGCTTGAGTGGAATAGCCATTGGAGCAAGCCGTTGTGCGCTCCAAATTGCGCATCCGAGCGCAGCGAGCAAAACCCCATACACGACCAGCGAATGGGTACTCAACCACGACCATACGGCAACCGCCTGTGCATGGCCTTGGGTGATGCTTTGCAAGATGCCGCCCGTAAGCTCCGGTTGCCGCATCAAAATGAAGTAGAGCAATAAGCTGCCCAGCGTGAACTGCGTCGTTTTCCAAGCCAGATGACGCGGGGCTGGCTGCACATCTGATTCGCCGAAGTGCCAAGCTGAAAGCACCAAGAAGAGCAGCAGGCTCAGGGTCGGGAAGAAGTACCAAAGTGCGGCATAAAGTGCCATTTGCATGAGGTATTGCGCGATGAAGCGCCGTAAAGAGAATGGCTGAGCTTTTGCGACGGCGAGCTGCTGGGCAACGGCATGATCAACGGCTCCGTGCGGAATGCCGAGGGTGAGCAGCAAAATACCAAAGAAGCTGTAGTCAACCAGGGCGGGAACCGTGAACAGCTGATGCGCGGCAGCAAGTGCGCAGCCCACCGTGAGCATTGCTGCGCGCAGATTCAAGCTTGACTTCAAGGTCTTAGGCGCGTTTTGCGGCAATGTGAATGGTTTGGGTGGATGGTTGACTGCCTGCATTCACCGGCAAGATATGAAACAGCAGGGCTTTCAAGAAAATTGGAATGGGGAGGCGCATGAAGATGGCGATTTCTTCCCAAATCGTGGTACGCTGATCCATGAAACGAAGGATGCGTTCAGTTTTGCAATGCTTGAAAAGCTGCGTGAATATTGGTTTTCCTGCTTCAGGGTGATTGCGAAGGATCCAGAGTAACAGGGCGTCATAGAAGGCGAAGCGGCTGCGCTCGCTGCTTCGCTTTGGGGCGTTGGTTTTGAAATAGGCAGCGGCCAAGGTGGCGCTGTCTTCACGGATGCGCTGAAAGGCATACCCTGTGCTGGGTTTAACCATACCTGCCAAGGTGCCGATGTTGATTTCGCCGCTCGCGCCGCGGTGGTGAAACACACCTTGCTGCATTGGGATTTGTCCGCGCTCGCGAGCAGTAATTACATAGTCGTTGCCGAAACGCGCACCGATGTAGTTTTCGAGTGTGGCCTCGTAGGTTGCTGCATCGAGCACCTGCGGACTGAAGAAGGTGAGTTCGACCAAGGCGCGGGTTTCAGAAAGGGGCAGGAGGTACATGAAGCTGCATCCGTGCGTTTGCGGAACGTTGAAGTCCATCAACTCGGCTTGATCAGGCGCAAAACAGGGGTTTTTGGTTTCGATGAACCAACCGCTGAAATGTTGCCACACTTCAATGTTAGGTTTTTGGCCGAGGAAGGCGCTGTTGTACACCTGGTTCGCCCTGTAGTTGTGCTGCTGTGCTGCAACGAGAAAACGCCCCGATTCGCTGTGGATGGCGTGTACTTTGTCTTCGAACACGCGAATGTTCGGGTGTTGCGCGAGAAAGGTTGTGGTGAAGTAATTGAAGAGCTTGGTGCCCGGAATGTAGTGGTATTGCTGTGAATGGAGTCGTGTGCTTTGTTCGAATTGATCAGACCGAAACGCGAGGTTCGACCAACTGCGCTCGATCATGCCATCGAAAGGATGGGGAAGGGCTTCGTCCCAAAAGCACCACGAGCGCTCAATGGCTTGTCCATCGCTGAGTACAGCGATTTGCACAGCATGAAAGTTGGGGTTTTTAGCCAGCGCCTCCAAAAGCAACCAACTCGACAGGCCAGCGCCAACAAGCACGATGTCGAAGTGTTGATTTTGGTCTGCAGGCATGTTCAGCTTTTGAGAGAGAACACATTCCGACCGCGGATGTTAGATGGAGCGCAGCAGGCTGGTTACAGGCTGCGGTATTCAGGTATAGATTGCCTTTTTGCAGAAATACGTGCTCAATTTGAACAAAAGAGCCGTTGCTGATTTAGCGTGGTGTTGCAGTGCGTTTGCGGTGCGCAAGTGGAACGCCAAGTCCGATCGCTGCACCTGCGGCATAACCTACCACGACATCAGAAAAGAAGTGTTTTCCGGCACGCATGCGGAGGTAGCCAGTGATGGCTGGCACAACGGCTGCGCCAATCCAAGTGATGGTTTTTACCGTGCGGTTTGAGCTGTAGGCTTGCACCATCGAAGCGGTGAAGAAGCAAAAGCTGGCGGCCGTGCTGGTATGTCCACTGAAAAAACTCAAGCGTGCATCGCGTTCATGCTTGAGGTGCATGGGCACATTCGGGTTGTAGACAAAGGGCCGGTTTCGACGGACCGCAGTTTTGGTGAAATTGGTAACTGCAAAATTCAGAAAAGCGGTTTGCATGTACATGTGCAATCCTCTGCCGACCTCGTTACGTCCGCCTTCGAAGAGGAGGATTGTTGCGGGTAGTACGGCGGTAGCGAGGGTAAGCACATCGGAGGTTCGTGCGGCGCTGCGATCGAATCGGGAGGTGGGATAGGCTGCAATTCCGCTGAACGAGCGTGTTTGGAGGGCTGTGATTTGGTCGATCGACAGCGGTTGCACGCGTTGTTGGAGGAAAAAAGAACCTCCGGCGAGCGCGAAACTGCCGGAGGTTGCTATCCAAGTTTGGGAGGTTGTGCGGGCGTTATGCTGCAGTTGAGCTTGAGCAACGGTTGTGAATACACAAACCATGCATCCTGCCGTTAGGCAGCGAAAAAAAAGCCGCAAATTCACGATCGCTTAGATGTGAATGACCTCGTCGTAGGCTGCAGCTGCTGCTTCCATCACCGCTTCACTCATGGTTGGGTGCGGGTGAACCGTTTTAATGAGCTCGTGACCGGTGGTCTCGAGTTTGCGCACAGCAACAATTTCAGCGATCATTTCGGTAACGTTGGCGCCGATCATGTGGCCGCCGAGCAATTCACCGTATTTCGCGTCGAAAATCAACTTCACGAAGCCGTCTTTATGTCCGGCTGCGCTAGCTTTACCACTCGCCGAGAATGGGAATTTGCCTACTTTGATCTCGTAGCCTGCTTCGCGCGCTGCCTTTTCGGTCATGCCCACGCTCGCAATTTCAGGGAAGCTGTAAGTGCACCCGGGGATGTTTCCGTAGTCGAGCGGCTCAACGTGCATGCCTTTAATTTTTTCGACGCAGATGATGCCTTCAGCGCTGGCCACGTGTGCCAAAGCTGGCCCGGGAACGCAATCGCCGATGGCGTAGTAGCCAGGGATGTTGGTTTGATAGAAACCGTTGACAACAATTTTGCCTTTGTCGGTTGCGATGCCGATGTTTTCAAGGCCGATATTTTCGATGTTGGCAACAACACCAACGGCGCTGAGCACGATATCCGCTTCGATAATTTCTTCGCCTTTTTTGGTTTTCACATGCACTTTGCAGCCGCTGCCCGAGGTATCAACCTTGGTGACTTCGGCATTGGTCATGATGTTAATGCCTTGCTTTTTATACGAGCGCTCGAGCTGCTTGCTTACTTCTTCGTCTTCAAGCGGAACGATGTTCGGGAGGTATTCAACGATGGTTACTTCGGTGCCGATGGCGTTGTAGAAGTATGCGAATTCAGAACCGATGGCACCTGAACCTACCACAACCATTTTCTTAGGTTGTGTTTTGAGGGTCATGGCTTCGCGGTATCCGATGATTTTTTTGCCGTCTTGCGGCAGGTTAGGCAAGGTGCGTGAGCGTGCACCTGTGGCGATGATCACGTGATCAGCCTCGTAGGTGGTGCTTTTGCCTTCAGCGTCTTTCACCTCGATTTTTTTACCGGGCGCCAATTTGCCTTCGCCCATGATGACGTCGATTTTGTTCTTTTTCATGAGGAAGGTAACTCCTTTGCTCATGCCGTCAGCCACGTCGCGGCTGCGTGACACCATGCCTGTAAAGTCAACCTGTGGTGCACCAACGGTAATGCCGTAGTCTTTTGCGTGGTTGATGTAATCAAACACCGTCGCACTTTTAAGAAGGGCTTTGGTTGGGATGCATCCCCAGTTGAGGCAAATGCCGCCGAGCGATTCACGCTCTACAACTGCGGTTTTCAATCCTAATTGAGAGGCGCGAATGGCGGTTACATATCCGCCAGGCCCGCTGCCTAGAACGATAACGTCGTATTTCATATGGGTGTATTCAAAAACGGTAGTGCAAAGGTACAAAAAGCGAATTAGAATGTTTGGAGGTTGACGATTCAACGGCTATCGATCAAGGTGCTGTTGGGGCAAATTGTGCGAAATATTATTTTTTTGTTGCGCGCATCATCAGAAGAGAAAATGGTGTATTTTAGACTTGAAACTTTTAATCTTAACCTACATGACTATTCTACACCCCGCTAAGGGTGTGCTGCCCGCGGTATGCATGCTCCTAATCTCTCTCTGTTTTCATGTGCAAATTGCAGCCCAGGACGCGGTTATTAATCCTGATCAATTCAGTGTCACGCTGAATGTACCGACAGGTGTTTCTGTGTTGGATAACGACCAGAACATTCCTGCCGGGTCGACCGTAATTCTGGAGGGCAATTACTCATGCTTTAATCTCGACTCTATAACGGGTAAGTTGATTTGGACCGATGCAGCGAATGAAGATTGTTGTGGGCTGAGGGAGGCCTTTTACATGGTTTTTGACCCAGAGGGTAATTACTTGGGCGGGGCATTGCTGGTTGTTGAAATCAAGTGTGGTAAGCCTGATTGTGGGCTAATCAATTTGGATCAGTATATCGTGGGTTCAGCGGGTCAAGGCTTTGGAGATGGTCAAGAGCCCCAAGAAAGGTGTGTGTCAGTTTGTGAGAACAGCAAGCCGACGTTGTATGTTACGTACAATCCACTCTTTTCTTACAATTGGATTTTGCCCGAGGGCATTTCAGTTGGAGCCAATCCTGCCGAAATTATTGTTGATTACGGAGTGGCAGGTTCTTCGTACATCTTGCTCGAAATCATTGATGCCTCAGGCTTCAGCACGACGTATAATATATGTGTTGACATTCTTGCGGGGCCTCAGGCGTCTTTCACGACGTCAGGTTATGCGTGTTTAGACGCACCAATGACCTTTGAGAACTTGTTTCCTTATGCGGCATCTTACACATGGGATTTTGGGGATTCGGTGATTGTCAATGAAGATGGACAATTTGTGCAGCATACCTACACTGCTCCAGGAACATACACCGTAACGTTGACGGCAACACTACCTGTTTATGGTTCAGCTGGAGAGGCGCTGTGTTGCTGCACTGCAGTAATGCAGATGCAGGTTGTAGTTGATGATTTGCCAGGGCCTCAAATCTCGTGTCTTTCAACCCTGTGCGCAGGCGATGAGGCGACCTATACCACCGATGCAGCGAATTGTGGTAGCTATATTTGGACCGTTCTTGATCCGGATGGAAATCCTGTTCCGTTCACAGGAGCAAATACGAATTCTATTACCGTAGATTGGGGCGGAGGTCCGAATGGAGACGCAATTGCCTATGGTTCAATTACGCTCGAAGTAAGCGGCTGTGATGATTTATATTGTTCAGCGCCAACCACAGTAATCGTTGATATAATTCCAGCGCAAGCCGAAGTGAGCGGTCCGATTGTAGTTTGTTCCAATACAACTCATGTTTACTCAGTTCCTAAATGGCTGAATACAACCTATACATGGACAGTTTCAGGCGGACAAATTGTTGGAGACAGCTCGGGTCATGTGGTGAGTATCGAATGGGGGCCAGGCCCAATAGGAACGATACATGTCGATTACGTTTCCTTGTTCTTGGCGGCTTTGCCAGGCCACGAGAACAACCTCTGCATGGGAAGTGCTGATTTAGTGGTTGATATTTTACCTGAATTTCAGCTTTTTAATTCTTCGCCGAAAGTGTGTTCGGGCGACGTGTCTTATGTCTACGCCACGAACTTTCCCTCGGTGAATTACACCTGGACAATTACCCCAGCTGTTCCATATAACGACTTAGGTGGTTATATTGAGATCGACTGGTCGGTTGCTTCAGGCTTTTATACTATAACGGCTCAATCCAATGATCCGAATACCTATTGCAACTCAATTCAAACAACAACAGTGCAAGTTTTTGAGGCTTTGCCCGCTTTAGGTATAAATGGCCCAATCGACATGTGCTTGGGCGATTTGAGCGTCTACACTGCCGTTGCTAGCCAGCCTGGGGTTTCTTTTATTTGGACGGTTCAAGGCGGTGTTGCCAGTAATTTGAGCGGGCCGTCGATACAGGTGAATTGGGTTGGTACTCCACCGTACGCTGTTTCGGTGCAACAACAATTGAGTGGTTCGCCCTTCTGTATTTCACCAGCCATTACGATTAATGTAAGCGAAAAGGAGATTTTAGGTCCACTTAGTATTACTGGTTCGCCCTCTTGCACTAATGCGACGGCCAACTTTAGTTTGAACCCGATGCAGCACCCCGATGCGGTGATTACTTGGGAGGTTATACAACCATTGATGGGTTCGGTTGTGAGTGGTCAAGGTACTGCCAACGCCACAATTCAATGGAACAATCCAGGCGGTCAAGCAACTGTTCGCGCTACTGTTTCTTTATGCGGGCAAACCTTGCAGCATGATTTGAATGTTTTTGTGGCGGTTCCAGTGCAGCCAATTGTAGTTCAAACGGGCTATTTGTGCCCCGGTGGTATAGCTCAATTGGAAACAACACAGCCATTCGTGAGTTACAATTGGAGCACGGGTAGCACATCTTCAACCACTGTTATTTCGGCCCCGGGCACTTACAATGTGACTACCGTAGATGGTTCAGGTTGTGAGGCAACTGCGATTTATAATGCACTGCAATCACCACTACCTGTTGCACAGATTTCAACCGGAGACCCAGTCACCATCTGTATTGACAGTCCGAGCCCTGTAAATTTTGTTGCTCAAACAGCTCCGAGTTATGAGTTTACTTGGTTTTGCAATGGCATTCAGGTTCAAGGGCCGAGTGCTCAAGGAACCTATTCACACGTTTTTCAGGGAGTGCCTGGTGTATACTCGTATTATATTGTAGTTGAGGATATTATTTCGGGTTGCACAAACACTTCGCTTCCCATTACCGTTTACGAAGAACTGTGCATTGGGGGAGGTTCGTGTACGCCACAACCTTATACCTTAGCGCCAACAGGAACAATTTTGGTTCCTAACTGCAACCAGGTATTGTTCAATGCTAACTCAAGTAACTTCACGGTCTCTGAATGGTATTTTGGCGACGGAAATAATTCGTATTCAAGCACGCCAACTCATACTTATCTGAACGCAGCGTGCTATAATGTGACTGTAATCGGAACTGTGCCAAGCACAACCATAGGCGATTGTGTGGTAACGGATAACATAAGCGTATGTGTTCCACTCGCGGCAAATTTTGAATGTGTGCCGTCAGCATGCCGCGATGTTGATTTCATAGATCTTTCAACATGGCTGGCAAGTGAACCGGCAATTACTAGCTGGACATGGAATTTCGGGTTCACCACCTTGACGAATGCAAACCCAACAGGAGTTACTTTCCCCAATGCAGGTGTTTTCCCAGTGACTTTGACAGTGAGTAATGGAAGCTGTGAAGCCTCGATAACGAAAAATGTTACAATCGGTGCAGTGGGCGTACCAAGTATTTCAGCTACTGCAAGTTCTTCTTGTGTTGGTGATCCGATCAGTTTCTCAGGCTTTGCAGCCAATGCAGTTACCTATATATGGAACTTTGGCGAAGGGTCAGTATTTGTTGGGCAAAGTCCTCAGTTTAGCTACACGCAACCTGGAAACTATGTGGTTCAGTTAACAGCGGTTGACGCAAATGGTTGTACAGATGCCGTGAATCTTCCGATTACTATATATCCTGAGATACCCCCGTTCTCAATTATTGGAGGTTTAATTGTTTGTCAAGGAGAACTCACAACCTTGAGTGCCCCAGCAGGCTATGATTATTTGTGGTCAAATGGTGCAACGACTCAAGATATTACAGTTGGTGCCGGAAGCTATGCTGTTACAGTAACTGATGTCAACGGTTGCTCAAGAACAGTCGGGCCGGTATTGGTTCAAGAGAATGCAATGCCGATAGCTACAATCAATGGTGATGCATTCATCTGTGATGCAGGGTGCACTGATTTGAGCGCGTACTTTGATCCGACATACACGTATAGTTGGTATGATGCGGGGGGTAATTCCTTGCCTTATTTTGGTCATGTAGCCACTGTTTGTGACTATGAAGCACCCCTCGACTTGTATGTGGTGGTGACCGATTTGAACGGGTGCAAATTGGCGTCACCAACCTTTACGGTGCAGCTAGCGACATCCCCGGCGGTATCAATTAATGTTACGGGTAGTTTGTGTGCGGGTGAGTTGAACACCCTTGAGGCAACTCCATTTGATCCAGCGTTGTCTTACACTTGGAACACAGGGGCATCAGGGCAAATGATCTCGACTTATTCGGCTGGATTTTATTCTGTAACGGCTACTGATCTCAACACGGGTTGCTCATCAACGGCTTCAACCACAATTAACCCATTACCTGATTTGTGCAGCGTGCCAGTTGGGTGCTATGATGCTTGTGATTCAACCAAAGTTTGTGCATTGCCTGGGCTAGGGAGCTATCAGTGGAATCTGAACGGAAACCCTATTCTTGGAGCAAACGACCCGTGCTACATCTTTCTGGCAGATGGCACCTACTCATTGACCATAGTTTCTTTTACAGGTTGCTCTGATACATCGGCTGATCTTGATATTACGATTGTCCCATGCGGCGATGTAATACCATGTGACAATATTGAATTGAGTTATGCACCTGTCTCAAATGGCGCAAATGGCGAGAATCCATGTTGTGTTGACGTGAGTTATAACCTCGCCAATACCAATATTTACAGCATCCAATTCTTATCGGCAGATGCGAATTTAGTCTTCGATTTGGCAAGTCTAGACCCTAGCTTTGCTGCGCAGTCCAATAGCTTTAGTGAGATTCGGTTAACCCATTCAATGGTAAATACGGCCCTGCCTCAAGGAGGATTAAGCAACTTTATGACCTTGTGTGTGTCGAACCCGACCGTTGATCCGCAAACCGTTTACGTGAACTGGTTAGATGAGGATGGGGCAGTGGTATGTACAGATAGCATTATGTTCAGCTGCCCTGTGGAGCCTCCTTGTTTGTATTTGGCTGATGATAACATCTTTTGTGAAGGCGGGCAAACCTACTATGAGTTGACGGTTTGTAATCCATATAGCCAAAATTGGTCGGTCGGATTTATTGAGCTTATCCCATCTGCTCCTGCTGGCCTGACGATGCTTCCATCAACTTTTGATCTTACAGGTAACGAGTTGGCACCGGGTGATTGTGCGACATTCTTAGTTCAGTTGAGTGGCTCAGGAATCGGCGGCCAGGTATTGTGTTACCGCATGGTCGGACACGTGACGAACCCAGCAAACGACCCAGCTGCTTTGTGTTGTTCGCTTGATCAGGAGCATTGCATTGATATTCCTCAGTGTGACCCATGCACAGATGTGAGCATTGAATTTGTTGACCAAGTAAATAATGAGTGTTGTTATTCGGTTACATTGAACAATGGCTTTGCGCCCAGTTTCTTCGATGAAATAAGGGTCATTTCTCAGTCGCCGTTAACAACTTTTACTTTGAATAACCCTCCAAACTCAGGTTGGTTTGCATCGGGGTACAACGGCACTTCGGTAAGCTTTATACCCGGTGCATTGTTGGCGAACTCAGTGCCTTTCGGTTCATTCACACTTCCTGAGATGTGTGTGCAAACGCAGGTTGCGCCCTATCAGGTGTTCACTATTCAATGGATGCAAAACGGCATCGTACTGTGTGAAGATAGCTTCGAAGTATTCTGTGAACCTGATTGCGGCTACATTTTCGATGAGGTCATTGAGTGTGACCTTGAGAACAACCAATGGATGTTCTCAGGAATGATCAAGAACACAGCGAACTATACGGTATCAGAAGCTGTGATCAGCTTCTCTTCAGCATCAGGTTTAGACAGCTACAATCAAACCATTGCTTTGGGCAACTTGATGCCTGGCGGTGTGTTTGGGCCGGTTTCTTTCCCAATCGGATTCCCTGCACAGGCCGGCGATGAGATTTGCTTCACGGTAACCCTCCATGAAGTTAATGCTGATGGTTTGTACCTCAGTTGCTGCAATTTCGTGCATTGCATTACCCTGCCAGAATGTGATTTCACAGCTGCCTGCTTGTGCGGAGAACCGTTTACCCAAGCGGTAGCACAAGGCTTCAATTTCTCAGCCAATAGCCTTACCGTGAGTTTTTCACTTGCTGCTATGTCGGCGTTTTCTGATTGTGATCTTGTTCGCTGGTCTTTTGGAGGCACAGGTTCTACGGGTGTGGTTTCCCCGTTCACAACAGTTATTCATACCTTCCCTGGCCCTGGAAATTATAACATATGTTTCCGTGTCGTGCGAACGGATGAGAATGGAGTGGTTTGCGTTGAAACCTACTGTCAAATGATATCAGTTGGGTTGAATGGTATGGGCGATTTTAATGCTTACCCTAATCCTAGCGATGGTTTGGTCAATCTTGTAATCGATAATCCTGAGCAAGTTGAAGTCGAGATTACAGTTTATGACTACCAGAGTCGTCCGGTAGATGCTTTCATCCTTCCTCAGAGTTCAACGAAGTCAATGCAAACAACAACCCAGCTTGACTTGAAGAGTGCTCAAGGTGTATACTTTGTTAAAGTTCGATTGGGAGATGTGGTAATGACCAAGCGTATCTTGATCGCGTACTAAGTTCAAGCGAAACGATCGATTTAAAGCCCCGGTGCATCCTTGCATCGGGGCTTTTTTTTGGGGTGGATGCAGGCGTTTTTCGATGACGCGTTGTGCGAATTTCGTGGGATTGGTGTAAATTGTACACATCCGGCCGTTAGGCCGAAACCAAAACCTTTCTGCGATGAAAACAGCTCTCAATCAATTGGTTAAATTAACGTCTCGTTATTTCCATGCCCCGTGCATGGTCATCGTTTTAGTACTTTTCTCACCTTGTGTGGCGCGTGCGGTCCCGGGTTGCACCGATGCGGATGCCGCCAATTACAATGCCCTGGCCGATAGTGATGATGGTTCATGCGTATATGCGCACACGTTTTTGGTTGACCTCTCCAATACCGCAGTAGACGTGAATGGCGTGCACATTGTAGGCGATTTTCAAGGATGGAATCCGGGGAGTACGCCGATGTTCGACCTCGGCAATGGCATTTGGTCGCACACCGCTAATTTTTCAGCGGGGCAAGTGGTCACCTACAAATATGTCAACGGAAACGCGTGGGGGCAAGACGAAAACGTGCCTGGCGCGTGTGGAGTTGACAATGGATTTGGTGGATTTAACCGTCAGATCATTGCATCATCCGAAGCAACAACGCTGCCCACGCAGTGTTTTGCAGCCTGTTTGGCGTGCAATCCTGACCCCGTTTCGATTACATTTCAAGTTGATTTGTCAGCACAAGCTGTGAGTCTTTCTGGTGTGCACATCGCCGGAAGCTTTCAAGGCTGGTTCCCCGGTGCGACACCCATGCTCGATTTGGGTGCAGGTATTTGGGGTTACACGGTAGACCTGATTCCAGGTACCTACATTGAATATAAATTTATCAATGGGGTTGATTGGCCCGATGCAGAAAATGTTCCCGGAGCATGCAGTGTTTTTGGCAATCGTTTTTTAACCATTCCGTCAACCTCTACCGTGCTCGATGTGGTGTGTTTTGGTACTTGCGAAGCCTGCTTGCCCCCGGTAGTCGAGGGATGTACCGATGGCAATGCGATCAATTATAACCCCGCTGCGACCCAAGACGACGGTTCATGTACCTACAACCTCACCTTCACTGTTGACATGACGCAACAAACTGTTGATGCCGCTGGCGTGCATTTGGTTGGGAATTTCCAAGGCTTTGATTCAGAAGCAACACCACTTACCGACATCGGTGGTGGTTTGTGGTCAATCACCTTGCCTTTCGTTGCTGGTCAAGTGCTAGAATTCAAGTACATCAATGGAAATGTCTTCGGTCAAGACGAAAACGTACCCGCGGCCTGTGGTGTAGACAATGGGTTCGGTGGTTTTAACCGCACCTACACCACCACAGCAAGCGATGCATCGATTGCCGCACATTGTTACGGATTTTGCGTGCCATGCCATCAGGTTGTGATTAACGGCTGCACGAACTTTTTAGCAAGCAATTACAATCCGCAAGCCAACAACGAAGATGGGTCGTGCCTGTTCGAGGTTACCTTTATCGTAAACATGGGCTCGATTGACGTGTCGCCGAATGGCATCCATATCGGCGCGAATTTTCAAGATTTTCAAGCGGGCACAACACCGATGACTGCGGCTGGAAGCGGCTTGTTCACTTACACCGTTTCGCTTCCGGCGGGTTACACGGCGCAGTTCAAATACATCAACGGCAACGACTGGAGTCAGGCTGAATCGGTGCCCTTTGATTGCGGCTTTGCAGATGGCTTCAACGGTTTTCAGCGCGAATACCTCGTGCCTGCTGAGCCGAGCGCGGTTCCGGTGCATTGCTTCGGAAGCTGTGTCGATTGCATCACATGCGATGGCATTCAAGGCTGCACCTATGCTTTGGCTGTGAATTACAATGCTGATGCGACGATTGACGACGGCACCTGTTTGTTCCAAGGCTGCACTGATCCGCTGGCCATCAACTACGCACCACTTTACAACCTCAACGATGGCTTGTGCGTGTATCCTGAGCAGTATTGCGGCTTTGGCACCGTGTGGGATGCGAGCCTTCAAGTGTGCATTGAGTCGCCTGACTGTGCAGCCGATTTGAACGGAGATTACCTCGTGAATACAAGCGATTTGTTGCTCTTTTTGAGTGAGTTTGGTACATTTTGTGAATGAGGTTTCCGCCTAACGGCGGGATGGGTTAGCCCATGAAAGCGCGCTGAGGTGATTACCTCGGTGCGCTTTCGTATCTTTGCGGCTTCTATTTTGATTTAAAGCTTACAGGCATGTTGAATATCGTTTTGTTTGGCCCTCCCGGTGCTGGAAAAGGAACGCAGTCAGAGAACTTGATCAAGCGTTACGATTTGGTACACCTCAGCACAGGTGATATCTTTCGTTCTAACATCAAAGGGGGAACTGAACTGGGAATGATGGCCAAGCAGTTTATCGATCAGGGTGCGCTTGTTCCTGATGAGGTGACCATTGGCATGCTCCGTACGGAGGTGGTTAAACTGCCCAATGCCAAGGGCTTTATTTTTGACGGATTTCCGCGGACAACGGCCCAAGCTGAGGCACTCGAAGCCTTTTTGGATGAATTGGGCACTGAAGTTACCTGCATGTTAGCACTTGAGGTGCCAGAGCATGAATTGCGCGATCGCTTGAAGTCACGCGCTGAAACCAGTGGTCGTACCGATGATGCAGACCCAATAATCATCGCCAACCGCATTGCAACTTACCACCGCGAAACTTCGCCGGTAGCTGATTATTACAAACAACACGATAAATACTTCGGCATCAATGGGCTTGGAGACATTCAAGACATTGCTGAACGCTTGTATAACGCGATCGACGCTCACGTTTGATCGACCCCTCTTATGGCTTCTGAAAACTTCGTTGATTACGTAAAAGTGTGCTGCCGCTCAGGCAAAGGTGGCGCGGGTTCTGTGCATTTTCACCGCGACCGTACAACCGCTAAAGGCGGTCCGGATGGGGGCGACGGTGGACGAGGCGGCCACATTATTTTGCGCGGGAATCGCAACACGTGGACCTTGCTTCACTTGAAGTACCGCAAGCACATCATCGCTGATCAAGGCAAATCAGGCACAGGTGGATTGAAAACCGGTTCGCAAGGCGAAGACATTATTGTCGATGTTCCGCTAGGTACTATCGCAAAGGATGCCGAAACGGGTGAGTTTCGCTGTGAAATTAGCGAAGATGGCCAAGAGATCATTCTTGTACCTGGGGGGCGGGGTGGCTTAGGGAATAACAACTTTAAGTCGTCAACCAATCAAACACCGCGCTATGCCCAACCGGGCGAGGAAGGGCGTGAAGAATGGATGATTCTGGAGTTGAAGCTCCTCGCCGACATTGGTTTAGTCGGTTTCCCCAATGCGGGTAAATCAACCTTGCTATCGGTGGTTTCGGCAGCAAAACCTGAGATTGCAGATTATCCATTTACTACGCTGAAACCGAACTTGGGCATTGTATCGTATCGCGACGACCGTTCGTTTGTGATGGCTGATATCCCCGGAATTATTGAAGGTGCGCACGAAGGGAAAGGACTCGGACATCGGTTTTTGCGCCACATTGAGCGCAATTCGGCCTTGCTCTTTATGGTTCCTGCAGATACCGCTGACATTACCAAGGAGTACAATATCTTACTGCGAGAGCTTGAGCTCTACAATCCTGAACTCTTGTTCAAAGACCGTTTATTGGCCATTACCAAATCAGATTTGATTGATGATGAGCTCGAAGCCGAAATGAAATCAACACTGCCACCGGGCATTCCGACGCTTTTCATCTCGTCGGTTTCGGGCAAAGGCATTCTGGCGTTGAAAGACTTGATTTGGGCGACCCTTAACAAAACAGAGGAGTACTAATTGGGTAGGCCGAGTTGATCGGCAATCCAAACTTCCCATTTTTGTTGTTCTTCTTTTCGGGTGCTGTGTTCAGTTTCTTTATCGTAGCGCGTTTGCGTAGCCTGCAATTCATCGTACAGGCGGTCAAAGATTTCACCCGCGCGTTGGCCATAGTCACGCGCGATAAAGGTTTCTGTATCAACTTGCAGCTCAGCCAAATCACTCGCGAGTTTTCGTGCGTAGATTGCCGCAATATCGAAATGTGCTTGTTCGTGAGCCAGCAAATCATCTTCTTGAAAGTCGATATGAACCCACGATTCTTTCGGTAAAAAATAGGCTTCAACCTGGATCAGGATTTCGCCATCAGGCGCGTCAATCGTGTAGCGCATTCCTGCTGTGGTGTAGGCCTTGAATACCCCCGCATGGCCTGTGCGCTTGGTAAAATCATCCCATGAGAGCCGCCGGTTTTGGTCCCATATAATTTCTTCGGCCTGAACGGCCGGATGGGGGCTGCATCCGCCCGTTAGGGCGAGAAGAAAAAAAATAATAAGCTGCGCGGTCATGCGATAATTAAAGATTCATTCATCTGAATTAACGGAAAAAACCGTAAATCGTTCACATGAAACGAAGGTATTTTAAAATCAGCGAAGAAGTTGAGACCGCATGGCACGAGCAGCGCGCCATTGTGGCCTTGGAAAGCACCATTATAGCACATGGAATGCCCTTTCCAGAGAACATTGCCACCGCACGCCGCTTGGAGGCGGTGGTTCGTGAAGCGGGCGCCGTTCCTGCAACCCTTGCCGTACTCAACGGCAACATCATGGTGGGTTTAAGCGATGACGAACTGGGCATCTTGGCAACCGCGCGAGATGTAATGAAGCTTTCGCGCCGTGATTTGGCATGGGCGGTGGCACACAAAAAATCGGGAGCAACTACGGTGGCCGCAACGATGATGATCGCCGCAGACGCTGAAATAGACCTCTTTGCAACCGGTGGTATTGGCGGTGTGCATCGCGGAGCAGAGCTGAACTGGGATGTTTCAGCCGATTTGGTTGAACTGGCCCGCACCCCAGTCAATGTTGTTTCAGCCGGACCGAAAGCCATTCTCGATTTACCCGCAACCCTTGAATACCTTGAAACGCTTGGTGTGCCTGTGGTGGGGTATCAAACCAATGAGTTGCCCGCCTTTTATTCGCGTACTGCGCATTTGCCGCTTGAATTGCACGCCCATTCGGCAGCGGAGCTTGCGCAATTTATTTTCACCCGCCAAGAGCTCGCAAGCACCGGCGGAGTGCTGATTGCAAATCCAATTCCTGAAGCGCACGAAATTGCATTCGAGCAGATGGAGGTGCACATAGAAGCTGCTTTGGCGGTGGCGCGTGAACACCAGATCACCGGAAAGCGATTGACACCCTTTTTACTGGATCAGGTAAGGCAGCGAACACAAGGACAAAGTTTGGCCGCCAACATAGCCTTGGTCGCGAACAATGCCCGCGTTGCTGCTGAAATTGCTGTTGCGCTCGCTGCGCAAAAGGCACGCGGTTGATTTCAGAACAAAGCCCTATTTTTGTGCGCCAAGAGGCTCAATATATAGTCCCATGTCGAAAGAAGCAATGACTGAAAGTACCATCACCGAAAACGAAGTAAAAACGCAACTGCTTGAAGATTACCGATTGGTGTGTTTGAGTCGCGAAGCTTCGTTGTTGGGACGTAAAGAAGTGCTCACTGGTAAAGCCAAGTTTGGCATTTTCGGAGACGGCAAAGAGTTGGCCCAAGTGGCCATGGCGCGTCAATTTGAAAAGGGCGATTTTAGATCGGGCTATTACCGCGATCAAACCTTCATGATGGCCATCGGTGAACTTACCGTGCAGCAGTATTTTGCTGCGTTGTATGCGCACCCTGATGTGGAGCAAGAGCCCGCGTCAGGTGGTCGGCAAATGGGCGGGCATTACGCCACGCGCAGCCTTGATGAACACGGGGAGTGGAAGAACCTCATGGCACAATACAACAGCTCAGCTGACATTTCTCCGACAGCGGGGCAGATGCCGCGTTTGTTGGGTTTGGCGCAGGCCAGTAAAGTGTACCGCAACAACCCTGAGTTGCGCCACATGAGCCAATTTTCAAATGAAGGAAATGAGGTCGCATTTGGCACCATTGGTGACGCATCAACGAGCGAAGGCATGTTCTGGGAAACCATGAATGCCGCGGCGGTGCTTGAAGTACCATTGGTGATGAGCGTTTGGGACGATGGCTTCGGCATCTCGGTGCCCAAGAAGTACCAAACGGTAAAAGAGAGCATCAGCAGGGCTTTGCGCGGTTTTGAGAAAGAAGGAGAGTCAAACGGCATTCGCATTTTCAACGTCAAAGGCTGGCAGTACGCTGAGTTGTTGGCAACCTATGAAACGGCAGTGGCCTACGCACGTGAACAGCACGTTCCTGTGCTCATCCACGTAGAGGAGGTTACACAACCGCAGGGGCACTCAACTTCAGGTTCGCACGAGCGGTATAAAACCAAAGAACAGCTTGAGTGGACTGAAGAATACGACTGTTTGCGTCAGTTTGCGCTTTTTATTCAAAATACGGGCATTGCAAGTGCTGAAGAGCTTGATCAAATTCGCAACGAAGCCAAGAAGCAAGTTCGCAACGAGCAAAAGGCCGCTTGGTCTGCTTTTCGCGCCAGTGTTGATCAAGACTTGAGTACAGCGCTCGGCCTAATCGGCCGGATGGTCGACGCATCAAGTGGCAACGCCGAAATTGACGCGGCGCGCACCCAATTGGCGCAGGCCATTGAGCCCATCCGCAAGGATATTTTTGAAACAGTACGCAAGTGCTTGCGGTTAACCCGCGGTGTTGTGAGTGCTGAACGCAAAGCCTTGATTGATTGGTACAACGTACGCTTGAATGCACTCAACGAGCGCTACAGCGGACGGCTATACAGCCACAGTGCGAAACGCGCCTTGAACATCGCACCTATCGCACCCCAATACGATGCCAACGCAGAATTGGTTGACGGACGCATTGTCTTAAACCGCAATTTTGAAGCCATTTTTAAAAAATACCCCGAGGTGCTGACCTTTGGTGAAGACACCGGCAAAATTGGCGGTGTAAATCAAGCCATGGAAGGCATGCAGGAGAAATTCGGTAGCCTTCGAGTGTCAGATACCGGCATTCGCGAATGCACAATTTTGGGGCAGGGCATTGGTATGGCGATGCGTGGTTTACGTCCGATCGCTGAGATTCAATACCTCGACTACTTGTTTTACGCCTTGCAAATTATGCGCGACGACCTGGCTTCGGTTCAATACCGAACCTACGGCGGTCAGAAGGCACCCGTAATCATCCGCACCCGCGGTCACCGCTTAGAAGGGGTATGGCACAGTGGCTCGCCCATGGGTTCGATCATTCACAGTGTGCGTGGTATGCATGTTTGCGTTCCTCGGAACATGGTGCAAGCAGCGGGTATGTACAACACCCTGTTATTATCTGACGAGCCCGCTTTGGTGATTGAATGCCTCAACGGCTACCGTTCCAAAGAAGCCTTGCCGACCAACATCGGCGAGTACCGCATTGCTCTAGGGCAGCCCGAAGTTGTGCGTGAAGGAGCAGATATTACTGTGGTATCTTACGGCTCAACTTTCAATTTGTGTGTGCAAGCAGCTGAAGAGCTCGAAGCATTGGGTATTTCGGTTGAGTTGGTTGATGTTCAAACCTTGCTCCCCTTTGATGTCGATCACCGCATTTCGGCATCACTGGTCAAAACCAACCGGGTTTTGTTCGTCGATGAAGACGTGCCAGGCGGTGCTTCAGCGTTTATGCTTGATGAGGTCATTAACAAACAAGGCGCTTTTGCGTTGCTCGACAGCCAGCCGCGTACCTTGTCTGCCAAACCCCATTTGCCAGCTTATGGCACCGATGGTGATTACTTTTCAAAACCAAGCGTAGGAGACATTGTTGACGAGGTTTACAGCATCATGGCAGAGTCAAACCCTTCGAAATACCCAGCCATTTACTAATGGAACAATTTGAACTAAAAGACGAATACATCGAACTTATTCGCTTGCTCAAACATAAGAATTGGGTTGAGTCAGGCGGCATGGCGAAGGTCGTTGTTGATGAAGGCTTGGTCAAAGTAAACAATGAGGTGGAGCACCGCAAGCGCAGAAAACTAAGAAAAGGCGACATTGTGACCTTCGAGGGCATGAAGTTGACAGTTATTTGATACCGCCCATTTCACTGCCCAATTTTTTATCGCTTCTTTGTTTCACATTTCACCTTATCTTTACCTTGGCGTCGGCCTTATGTTAGAATTATGGGTAGAATTTTCTTCACCTTCTGTCTTTTGTGCACTGCGTTATCTGCGTTTGCGCAGACGAATGTCAAAGGAAGAGTACGCGACGCCGAAAACGGGGAAGCCATTTTCAGTGCCAATGTCATCATCAAAGGCACAACCACAGGTGTTACCACCGACTTCGATGGCGAATTCCGCCTTAAAATCGAAAGCTTTCCTGCTGTATTGCAAATTAGTTTCATTGGCTACACTGCCAAAGAAGTCACCCTTGCTGGCTCTACCGATAAGCTCGATGTAAAACTCACTGCAAGCCAAGTCATGCTTGAAGAAGCACGGGTTGTTGGAGAGCGTGTCTCTGATAAGCAAAAGCAGGCTCCGCTTACGGTTGAAACAATGGATATTATTGCCATTAAAGAAGCGGCCTCAGGCAGTTTTTATGAAGGTTTGGGTAACCTCAAGGGCGTCGACATGACTTCTGCGTCGTTGGGTTTCAAGGTGATTAACACGCGCGGATTCAATTCGACGTCGCCGGTGCGATCGCTTCAACTCATCGATGGAGTCGATAACCAATCGCCTGGATTGAACTTTTCACTGGGTAATTTCTTGGGTGCAAGTGACATTGATGTAAAATCGGTAGACATTGTTGCTGGAGCGAGTTCGGCGTTTTTTGGTCCTGGCGCCTTCAATGGGGTCATCAACATGGAAACCAAAAACCCTTTCTTTTTTCCGGGGTTGACCCTTTCATTCCGCGCGGGCGAACGGCAGTTGTTTGAGCATGCCGTGCGGTATGCAGAGGTATTTCAAAACAAACAAAAGCAAGATTTTGTAGCTTTTAAGATCAACTTTTATTCAATGCAAGCCCGCGACTGGGAAGCAGAGAACTACGACCCGGTTGATGGGTCAGATGTGCCAGCAAATAACCCGGGACGTTTTGATGCCGTGAATATTTATGGCGATGAGTATTATCCAGCAATGGACTTTTCGACCTCAGCGCCATGGAACTATCCTGGTTTAGGTAATTTCTATCGTACGGGTTATCGCGAACGCGATTTAGTCGATTACAATACCGAGAATTTGAAGGCCAACCTTGCAGTGCACCTCCGAACGCGTCCTGAGCTTAACTATGACTCACCCGAATTGGTGTATTCATTCAACATCGGAAATGGCACAACAGTTTACCAAGGCGATAACCGATTCAGCCTCCGCGATATTGTGTTTTGGCAGAACCGACTGGAGTACCGTAAAACCGATAAATACTTCATCCGGGCATACATGACCAAAGAAGATGCGGGCAACTCATATGATCCATACGCAACGGCATTGCGCATGCTTGAAGAAACACGCGATCCAAACAGTTGGGCACAGGTGTATGTCAAGTATTGGAGTGATAGCATTGCTGACCAACTTTTTGATTTGGGTTTCCCGCAGCTTGAGTTCACGGGTGATCCGCTGCAGCCATTTACATTTGACTTTGATGCCATGGATGCATGGCTCGCCGACAACAACGCTACGCTCGCTGATTTTCATGCCTTGGCCGAACAGTGGACAAACAATGGCAACGCCAACATCCCTGGTATTAGTGGTACTGGCTATCTTGCACCTGGCACGCCTGAGTTCGAAGCCATGTTCAATCGCTTCGTCCGCTCAAAAAATAACACTGAACAAGGAGGAACCCGCTTCTTTGATCAATCGGCCCTTTACCATGTGCATGGCGAATACACCTTTACGCCAAGCTTCGTTGATCAAATCAAAGTTGGTGGCAACGGACGCTTGTACCGTCCGTTTTCTGACGGAACCATTTTCTCTGATACAGCAGGCACTCGCATCACCAACCACGAGTTTGGCGCCTACTTGGGTGTCGAACAAAAATTGAAGCAAGATCGCTACATCGTCAGCGGTACGGTTCGGGTTGATAAGAACCAAAACTTCGACATGGTGGTTTCTCCAGCGTTATCGGTCGTATGGAAACCGCGTGAGTTCGATTATTTCAGAGCATCGTTCTCAAGCGCGTTGCGAAACCCAACACTCGCTGATCAGTACCTGTTTTTAGATGTGGGACCCGCTATATTAAGTGGCAACCTCCAAGGCGTATCAAACTTGATCACGCTTGAAAGTTTCGGCGATTACCGCAACACTTTAGATACCGACACCCTGCGGTATTTTGACATCAACCCCATTCGTCCTGAACAGGTGCGCACCTTTGAAGTGGGCTACCGCACCACCTTGTGGAACAAGATGTATGTTGACGCAGGCTACTACTTCAGCACATATACCAACTTCATTGGTTTCAATATCGGTATTGATGCAGAATTTGGCGAGAATGGGTTGCCCACTGATATCCAAGCCTTTCGTTACTCGGCAAACTCATTGAACGAAGTACAAACCCAAGGCTTCAGCATCGGCTTGAATTACTTCTTGTCAGACAACTACAGCATTGCTGGGAATTATTCGTGGAACAAGCTCACGAAAACCGACGAAGACGATCCGATCATTCCAGCATTCAACACACCCGAGCATAAATTCAACTTGTCGTTTAGTGCGCGTGACCTCAAATCAACCCTCGGAAAGGGCAATACTTGGGGCTACAGTGTAAATTACAAATGGATTCAAGGCTTCGTTTTTGAAGGTTCTCCCCAGTTCACAGGATTCGTACCTACCTATGATTTGGTTGATGCGCAAGTAAATTTCTTTGCTAAGTCGCTCAATACCACCTTTAAAATAGGGGCTTCGAATGTATTGAACAACATGCAGTTTCAAACTTATGGCGGTCCGCGCATTGGACGCCTAGCATATTTCTCAATTTTGTATGAATTGGGAAAAGTACAGTAACTTTACCACAGTCAACCAAATTTAGTCAACATGAAAAAAATCTACACGCTTGCGCTTGCCGCGATCTTTGCTAGTGCCATGCCGGCATCAGCTCAACGTTACCTCGAAGAGGTATTCGATGAGGTTACTGTAACCTCTGATGTAACTTACGGTGTTAATGCTACCGTATTACTTTACTCGCTTTTAGGAGAAGCCGTTCCTCAGCCGTTAACGATGGACATTTACGAGCCAACCGGAGACACTGAAACTGAACGTCCACTGATGCTTTATTTCCACACCGGTAACTTTCTCCCACACCCAGAAAATCAATCACCAAGCGGATTGAAAACTGACTCAGCTACGGTTGAGATTTGTTCTCGCTTCGCTCGGATGGGCTATGTAGTTGCGAGCTGCACCTACCGCCTTGGATGGAACCCCATCGCTGAAACACAAGAAGAGCGTGTGAACACCCTCATTAACGCTGCTTACCGCGGTGTTCAAGATGCGCGCACAGCTGCTCGTTTCTTCCGTCGCAATGCTGCTGAACAAGGCAACGAGTTTGGCATCGATACCGATCGCATTGTGATTTGGGGTCAGGGTACAGGTGGTTACATCTCGTTGGCAGCGTCAACGATCGATGCATACGCCGACATCCTCCTTCCTAAGTTCACAGGTTCAGACCTTCTGCCGATGGTTATCGAATTCGTAAACGGAGATATCTTCGGTACATCCGTTGGTGTTAATCCACTTGATGGCGACACCTTGTGCTACCCTAACCACGTAGGCTTCAGCTCAGACTTCGATGTGTGTGTGAACATGGGCGGTGCTTTGGGTGATATCTCTTGGCTTGATGCAGGCGATGGTCCGTTCATTTCGTTCCAAACACCTACTGATCCTTTCGCGCCATATGAAGCAGCAGTTCTTATCGTTCCAGGTGTTAACCTTCCTGTTGTTGAAGTAATGGGTGCTTACTTAGTTCAAGAGAAGTGCAACCTTAACGGTAACAACGCAAGCTGGGCAGCTTCAAACCTTAGTGACGAGTGGTCACAAGCTGCGAATGCGATGAACGATGGTTTCGATGGTTTATACCCACTCAATCGCCCCGCGGGTCAAGAAGTTGATTCTGCACCTTGGGAGTGGTGGGCATCAAGCAACCCAAACAACGCAGCAGGTTTATTAACCAATACTGACATGTCTGCTGAGAAAGGTCGCACCTTCATTGATACCATTCAAGGTTACTCGGCAACGCGTTTGGCATGTGCCCTTGCATTGCCAAATAACCCATGTGGCAACCTTCCTGACAATGTAGAAGAGGCTCAACAATTAGCATTCTCAGCATACCCAAACCCTGCGAATAACGCACTCACCCTTCAGGCTGAGTTCAACATTGATCGCGTAGAGGTGATGGATAGCTTCGGAAAGCGTATTGAAGACTTTACGCCACGTGCAACCCGTTTTGAATTGAACGTATCAAACCTTCCTGTAGGTGTATACTTTGTTCGAGTTACCAACGGTAAGCAATCGTTCACGCAACGCTTCATGAAGAAGTAATGCTGCGAAGTATAAAGCATAAAAAAAGCCACCCCTCGGGGTGGCTTTTTTTATCCGATAATCAGCCGGCGAGCCAATTCAATTTCAACATTTAAGGGGTGTCGCTCACGCAGCTTCATGAGCAATTCGGGGCCTAATTCAGCAGCTTGTTGCTGAATAAACTGCCGATCAACACATGAAGCTTCGGGCACATGCCCCAATACCGTGAGATGAGAATATGAGGCAATGACTTTTTCAGAGAGCGGTGTAGCTGCTCCATTGAAGATCAAACCTGCAATTGGAATACCGCGCTGCTGGAGCACTTCAATGGTGAGCAAGGTGTGATTGATTGAGCCCAAGTAGTTACGGCTAACGATAATCACAGGAATGTCCCACACCTGCAAAAGGTCGAGAAAAGTCTGATGGTTGTTCACAGGAACGTGCACGCCACCGGCCCCTTCAACAATCAGCGGACGGCGTGTTATCGGAAACCGCAATTTCGCGGCTTCAATTTCGATTCCTTCCAAATATGCAGCGGCGTGGGGTGAAATAGGTTCTTTCAAGCAATAGGCCTCTGGCCAAATGCGTTCATCGCTCCCTAATAAAGTTGCAAGCGTTTCACTGTCGGTACCACTTTGAGCTCCTGATTGAATCGGTTTCCAATAGTCGGCACCAAGAATTTCACAGAGCAGAGCCGACACCACGGTTTTACCCACGTCGGTGCCAATGCCAGTCACAAAATATTCCATAGTTGATTCGGGCCTGTTTTCCAGAGAGGAAATATACGTTTTTCACTTCAAATATGCGCACAATTGATCGATTTCAGTCGAAGTATTGAAACTGTGCAAACAAATGCGAATGCGTTCAGCGCCTTCAGGCACCGTTGGTGCTTGAATACCATATACTGCAAAACCTGCTTTGCGCAGTTGGGCAACCTGTTCTTGCATGTGCAAAGTGCCCTTTGCCGCGCCAAACCATTGAATTGGGCCGGGCTGTGCGCTAAAATTAGTACTATTTTTTTGAGCAGTCACATAGGTATTTATAGCGGCGGTCAAAGCCAATCGACGCGCTGCTCCATGTTGCATGAAACGGTCGTGAGCCAATTGAACGCCCGCGACAAGCAGCGGACTCGGTGCGGTGCTGTAGATTAATGGTCGGCAAAAATTGTGCACGGCCTGCTGAAACAACCGCGAAGCAACAACCACCGCGCCTTGAATGCCGAGCGCCTTCCCAAAAGTATGGATGCGAACGTCGGCAAGGTCGCCCGATGTACCACTCCAACCTAGCAAGCCTTCTCCAACAGTTCCAGTAGAATGTGCTTCGTCGACAACCAACGCAAAGTTGTATTTCGCCTTCAATGCCGCAAACTCGGCGAGCTTGCCTTGATCACCATCCATTGAAAACAATCCTTCGGTAAGCACTACAACCGGTTCGGTACTGCGCTTTAACTTGGCTTCTAAATCGGCCATATCGAGGTGCTTGTATTTCCAAGCGGCAAGGCCGCCCCCGTGCAAAGCACTGCGCATGCTGGCATGAATGTGGGCATCATAAAGCAAGCGAATGCCCATCGTGTGTAACATTTGTACCACACCAGAATTGGCCTCATAGCCCGATGAGAAAAAGGTTGCTGTTTCACCCCGGTAAGTTTGTGCCAAGGTTTGCTCGAGCTGCGCAAGCCCGTCGCTGTAGCCCGAGATCAAACGCGATGCGCCTGAACCTGAAGGTAAGGGGGGCAATTGAAGCGGCTCGGCGCCAAAGCCCAAGTAGTCGTTTGAACAAAAGTCAATGCCGGCTACCGGCTTATGCACAGCACGCAAACGATGCTGCTTCGCACGTTCATCGAGCTGCTCGCGAATGCGGTCGAACATCGATTTAAGGTGTTGCGACGCGGCCGTCGGTGATTCTGATTTTGCGATCGGCCATATCGGCCAATGCTTCGTTGTGGGTCACGATCACAAAGGTTTGCCCCAATTCGTCGCGTAATTTGAAGAATAGCGCATGCAATTCTGAGGCATTCTTGCTGTCAAGATTTCCACTTGGCTCATCGGCAAAAACAACCAGCGGCGCATTGATAAGCGATCGAGCTACAGCCACCCGCTGTTGTTCACCGCCCGAAAGGGCTGAGGGCTTGTGATCCATCCGGCCGTTTAGGCCGAGAAGATCAAGCAAAGATTTGGCACGCGCCTCAACCTCGGCATAAGGCCGCTTGGCGATTAACCCTGGAATGCACACGTTTTCAAGGGCTGTAAATTCAGGTAACAATTGATGAAACTGAAAAATGAAGCCGATTTTTTGGTTGCGAAAAGCAGCGAGTTCATTTGACTTCAAGCGCGTCACATCTTCGCCATCGAACAACAAATGGCCTGAATCAGCCTGATCTAAAGTGCCTAGAATTTGTAAAAGCGTCGTTTTTCCGGCACCACTGGCGCCTACAATTGAAATCACCTCGCTTTTTTTGATCTCTAAATCAATGCCTTTGAGAACCTCCAAGGTGCCGTAACGCTTGCGAATATCTTGTACCTGTATCATCGCAACAAGATTACCAAATTGTGGCGAATGTTTGTCCAATTTCGTTGTGTTTCCTTGATTTTTAGGCTTTTTTCTTTCTGCCTGTCGGCAGGATGGAAGAACTCCTCATTTCATGTTTTGATTTACCTTCTTTTCGGGCTACTTTTGACGCCAAATTCGAAAGGCATGAACATTCACGAATATCAAGGGAAATCCATCCTCAAAACCTTCGGTGTAGCAATACAGGAAGGTCGGGTGGCAGCAACCGCTGAGGAAGCCAACCAAGTGGCGAAACAATTGCAAGAAGAAACCGGTACCGGCTGGTTTGTGGTGAAAGCCCAGATCCATGCGGGTGGTCGTGGCAAAGGAACCGTTCAAGAAACGGGTTCACGCGGCGTAGTTCTTGCGAAAGGCTTGGGCGAAGTGGCTGAGAAAGCCGCAGGTATTCTCGGAGGAACCCTTGTCACAGCACAAACGGGCGATGCAGGGAAAAAAGTAAGCAAAGTGCTCATCGCACAAGACGTTTACTACCCCGGTGAAAGTGAGCCAGCCGAGTACTACATGTCGGTTCTGCTCGACCGTGCTAAAGGAAAGCACGTGATCATGTACTCACCAGATGGTGGTATGGATATTGAAGCAGTGGCTGAGAAAACACCAGAGCGCATTTTTAAAGAAGAAATTGATCCGCTACTTGGTATCCAAGGATTTCAAGTGCGCCGCATTGCCTTTAACTTGGGTTTGTCAGGTAAAGCATTTAAAGAAATGGGCCAGTTCGTAACCAACCTCTACCGTGCGTACATCGGTTGCGATGCATCGCTCTTCGAAATCAACCCTGTGCTTAAAACTTCCGATGATCGCATCATTGCAGTTGATGCAAAGGTTACACTCGACGGCAATGCGCTCTACCGTCACAGTGATTATGCAGCAATGCGCGATACGGCTGAAGAAGATCCGACTGAAGTGCAGGCTGGAGAGGCCGGGCTAAACTATGTCAAACTCGACGGAAATGTGGGTTGCATGGTGAACGGTGCGGGCCTAGCAATGGCTACCATGGATATTATTAAACTCAGCGGTGGTGCTCCTGCGAACTTCCTCGACGTGGGCGGTACAGCAGATGCTGCGCGCGTAGAGAAAGCGTTCCGCATTATTTTGAAAGATCCTGAAGTAAAGGCCATTTTGGTGAACATTTTCGGTGGCATCGTACGTTGCGATCGCGTGGCCCAAGGCATTGTTGATGCTTACCGCAACATCGGTAACATTCCTGTTCCGATCATCGTGCGTTTGCAAGGGACCAATGCAACAGAAGCCAAACAGCTGATTGAAGCATCAGGTTTGCAAGTGCACAGCGTAATTCTGTTGCAAGAAGCTGCTGATAAAGTGAAAGAAGTCCTCGCGGTATAACCGAAACAGGATATGATACTGAAAACGGGCATCTCAAAGGTGCCCGTTTTTTATTTGCCCTGAATGGTATTCTTGATTTTCTCGCCACTGCTAATTACACCAGGCATCATGAGAATGCTAGTGGCTATGATCACCTGTATAATCACGGGCTTATTCACCAAAGGAATTTTGTCTTCAGGTAGAATGGAGAGGTAGAGCAAAATGGTGATCAACCCCCGCGGTGCGATGAAGAGCAAATTTCGCAAGCGATAACCTGAAACCTTGAGCTGAATAAAGCGCAAGCCGTAAATGAGCACAATGGTCAGGCCTGACCACATGATGTTCTCAGTGTTGATCAATTCTGCGGTGTCGATGAGGTATCCGAAGAGGATGAAGAAAAGCGAGCGGACGAGAAATGTAGCTTCGCTGGTGAGTTTTTTAAAGCGTTGTGCCTCTGCATTGAGCACATCGGGCTGCAATTTTTGAATCCAGCGAATGTGTTTGAGCTCGTCCAAATTGCCAAGAAACAGCCCGAAAACTAGAATCAAGATCAAGGCCGGCAAGTGAAATTCTTTCGCAACAGTGTAAACCAAAATCACCAAAAGAATGATCGGCATGAACTTGATGTGGTGCTCAATGCGACTCAGCAAAAATGCGAGCGCAATGGTAGCGACAAACGACACAATGAAAATGAGGATGATGTTCAGAAAGAGGTTGCCAAACGCTAAGGTGCCGATGATGGGGTTTAACGCAATGAAGTTGAAGAAGAGCACGCCAATAATATCTGACAGGCTGCTTTCATAAGTCACAAATTCACGGTCGCGCTTGGCAAAGGACCGAGCAGTAGGAATAGCAATCGCACTGCTGATCACAGCCAAGGGGATGGCGTTGGCTAAGCTCACCTTTAAGCTGTAACCGCCGTAGTAACTTAAACCTGCGGCTAAGGCAAAACTCATGACGAACAAAGTCAGGGTAGCACCCAAAAATGACCGTTTCAATAGGCCTATTTTTGAGCGGTTCAACTCGAGCTCCAAGGCGCCCTCAAGTACAATTAAGATGAGGCCGACAGTGCCAAAAAGCGAGAGCACGCCCGAAAGCTCGGGCAATTCGATGCCCATGAAGTTGGTGCCTTGTCGCAAGGCCCAACCCATACCCAAGAGCAAGAGCACGGATGGGATTTTCGTCTTAGCTGCCGTAAGATCAAAGATATACGCCAGTAAGAGAATGGTACAAAAGGTGATGATAACGGCTCCGGTCATGCTCGAATAGGGGCTAAGAGGGCATGAAGATACTTAGAATCCTGCACTTGGCGCTGATTTCGGCGAGTTTGTCGGTGTTTCGAAGCAGCGAAAACACAGCGACTACGCATTCTTCATAATGGCAAATACGCCGTCGCGTATGGGGAGCATGAGCTTACTCACACGTGCATCCTGGGCGATTGTGTCGTTCAAGGATTGCAAGGCCTTAGTCTCTGGGTCGTGCTTGGTAACGGGCTCAACCACTTTTCCGGTCCACAATACGTTGTCGATCAGTAATACCCCACCTGTGCGCAGCAAGTTCAAGCATGCTTCATAGTAGAGCGGATAGTTTTCTTTGTCAGCATCTAAGAAGATGAGGTCATACCCACCATCCAACGTAGGGAGTATTTCGGCAGCCTTACCGTTGTAGCGGGTGATTTTGTCACGGATGCCTGCCTCAGTCCAATACTTGTCTTGAATGCTATTGAGCTCTGGGTTGATTTCGACAGCATCCATCCGGCCGTTAGGCCTTAAACCTTCACACAAGCAAATGGCCGAGTACCCCGTGTATGAGCCAATTTCAAGTATGCGCTCAGGCTGCAAAATGCGGCTCAAAAAGGCCAAAAAACGGCCTTGAAAATGACCCGAGAGCATGCGTGGCATAACCACTTTTTGCCATGTTTCACGGTGCAGGCGGTATAAGAGGTCAGGCTCAGCATCGCTGTGTGCGTCAACGTAGCTCGAGATTTTTTCAGGCAGAAAATCCATCAATCACACGTAATTCCAAACACGGTCAAGAATGTGAGCAAATCAGCTGAATTCACCACGTCGTTGTTGTCGAGATCAGCGAAGCACTCTTGCGTACAGCTGAAATTCGGTAGAAAAACCAAGAGGTCAGCGATATTCACTGCGTTGTCATCGTTAAAATCACCCGGACAACCTGCGGGGGCTTCGTCGCCTTCGATGATCCCGTTGCAATCGTTGTCGATGTTCTCACCGGTACCACTGGCGCCCACGTAAACCGTGGCATTGCTGTCGTCGCAATCTCCAGCAACAGCCACATAGCCGGCAGGTTGATCGCAAGCGCTAAGGGTTACGGCCTCATCACCAAAGCCGTCGTTGTCAGCATCGGCGTACCAAATACTTGGAATGCACTCGGTTGCATCAATCACACCGTCGCAGTTGTTGTCGATGCCGGAGTTGTTGCCTGGTGCACCTGGGAACACCAACGGATTGTTGTCGTCGCAATCGAAGAGCGTTGATGAGCCATCGTTGTCTAAATCAACGATGCCTGCGCAAACTTCAAAATCAGCCAAACAATTCGCTTCGATGCACGCTGCGCAATTGGCTTCTGATCCGAATACACAGGGGAAAAAGCATTGGTCAACGGCACAGCTTGTTTGGGCTGAAAAGCACGAAACGCAGCCTTCAGTGAGCTCCACTTGTGCGCTCATGCACGCTTGAAAACACGCTTCGGGGTCTGCAGCAAACAAACACTCTTGTCCGCATGAAGCGGCCACAGACTGCACAAATTCGAGGTTATCTCCAATGTAGAAAAGGTCTGTTTGTGTACATGCGCCTTGCGCTTGCGCGTTTTGAAAGCTTCCTAGCGCAAGGATTACGCAAACAGTAAGCAATGTGTAAATAGTTTTCATAGGTGATGTATTTCGGTTGAGGCCGTGAATATAGGTTTTTTTCGTTGAAAATGCTCGACGAATGCGTTGTTTAGTTCGATTGAATGAGTCAATCAGAAGGTTGTACTTTTGCATGGTGAATCGACCTGTTCCGCTTCAAAATCGCATGCTTACAGGCATGGCTGCTGCAACATTGTTGGGCATGCCGCTGTTGGCGTGGATCATTGTGCAGTTTACCGAAGACATTGACTTGATGACCCGATGGACGGGCCCCAAGCACATTGGTATTCAGTTGGCATGGGGGATACCGGTCGGCGTGGTGGCCGCGCTCATCGCGCAGTTCATCGTATCGCGTAATTTTATGACGGGTGTACGCCTGCGGTACGAACGCATGTTTCGCAACCTCCGTTTGAATTGGAGTGAAATCATATTTATATCCTTGTGTGCAGGGGTTGGTGAAGAACTCCTCTTTCGCGGCGTATTGCAACCTTTATTAGGCATTGTACTCACCTCCATCTTGTTTGTACTGATTCACGGTTACCTGAATCCACGCGATTGGCGCATCAGCGTTTACGGGATATACATGACGGTAGTAATTGTTGGTTTAGGTATCATAACTGAAGAGATCGGCATTTGGTCAGCCGTAGCAGCCCATACCGTGATCGACATTGTGTTACTCGCCGACTTGCGCAAGCCTATTGCGCCCGATGAGCCATTCAACCCCAACGTTACCCTGAGCGAATTTGAAAGTCGACCGATGCCGAAAGAACACGACCCGTCGGAAGAGTCTGAAGATGTGCCACGCACTGAATAGCATCATTCATTGCGGCTGCGTACCTTTGCACAAAGCGACCGCCATGGCAAAGAAACAACGCAACGCATCGGGAATGGTTTACAGCACCAATCCGAATTTTGCTTTCGACGATGATACCGCGTCAGAAACGCAAGAAACTTTGCCCCCAGCGCAGCAAACGCTTTATGTTTCGCACGATAAAAAAATGCGAAAAGGGAAAACGGTAACCCTCGTCGAAGGCTTCGTTGGCACAGAAGACGACCTCGAAGCGCTTGGTAAAACCCTCAAAACGAAGTGCGGGGTAGGAGGGGCAGTGAAAGATCAACAAATAATTCTGCAAGGTGAACACCGCGAAAAGGTGATCCCAGCCCTCGAGGCAGCAGGCTACAAAGTAAAACGCAAAGGCGGATGACCGGCAATTCTTCAAAAATGTACGTGGCCAAAACTTTGGCCGGACTCGAACCATTGCTCGTCAATGAACTCATCGGAATGGGCTTCGAAAAAGTAGCTGCGCTCAAACGCGGCGCTGAATTTGAAGCTGATTATGAAGGCATGATCAAAGCCAACATGGGCTCGCGCTATGCCATTCGCATCCTCGAACCGTTTTGGGAAGATCGCGTGCGCGATACCGACGACCTCTACAACAAAATTAAACGCATGCCTTGGCAAGAGGTGCTCGGCAACGACGACACTTTCGCAGTAAACGCAACCACGAAGTCTGATGCCTTCACGCATTCGCATTATACGGCCTTGCGGGTGAAAGACGCCATTGTTGACCGCTTTCGCGAGCGTTCGGGCAGCCGTCCGTCGATCGATACCGAAGCCCCTAACCTGCGCATCGATGTCATGATTCAAGGCGATGTGCTTCGCGTTTCCCTCGACAGCTCAGGTGATTCGTTGCACCGACGCGGGTACCGCCCAGCGAGCGCTAAAGCTCCGCTCAATGAAATTCTGGCTGCCGCAATGATCGAATTCAGCGGTTGGACGCCCGATCAGCCCCTCTACATCCCCATGTGTGGCTCTGGTACCCTCGTGATGGAGGCCGCCATGCGCGCTGCAGGCTTACCCTCGCAGTGGTACCGCACCCATTACGGATTTATGCACTGGCGCAACTTCGACAAAGAGCGCATGATGAAAGTGCGCAAAGAACTCTGGGATAACCGCACGCCAGTTGTGCCGCGCATTTACGCATCAGACATCGATCGGGCCGCCGTAAAACAAACCCTCGAAAGTTTATCGAAGGTCTCATGGCAGCACCAAGTGACCGTAAAACAAGCTGATTTCTTCGCGCTTGAGAAACCCGCTGAACCGGGGGTTATTATCCTCAATCCGCCCTATGGCGAGCGCATGCGACCCGAAAACATCGAGCAGCTGTACCGCGACATCGGCAAGAAACTCAAAGAGTCATACGTAGGCAGCAAAGCGTGGATCATCAGCAGCAACTACGATGCCTACATCCAACTCGGATTCCGTCCTTCTGCCAAGCACACCCTCTTCAACGGTCAACTCGAATGCCGCTATGCCGGCTTTGACCTCTACGAAGGCAGCCGCAAAACTAAATCGATCACCGAAGAATGACCCCAATTGCTTTAGTTACGGGAGCCAGTTCAGGCTTCGGCGAAGCCATCGCTCGGCACCTCGCGGGCAACGGTTACAACCTGATCATTACCGGCCGCCGAAAAGCGCGCCTTGAGCAAGTAGCCGATGATCTCACCGCATTAGGCGCTGAAGTTTTAGTGCTCGAAATGGATGTTCGCGACCGTGAGCAGGTAAATCAGTTGGCTTTCGACCTGCCGGTCGGATGGCGCACGATCAATGTGCTGGTGAACAATGCCGGCCTTGCCCTCGGTCGCCACGCGGTTGATGAGGCCGATCCGCTCGATTGGGATGGGATGCTCGACACCAACGTGAAAGGATTGCTCAACGTTACCCGGGCGTTTATTCCTTACATGAAACACAACGCCCAGCGCGACATTGTCAACATCGGCTCCATCGCAGGCAAAGAAGTGTATGCGGGTGGAAGCGTGTATTGCGCATCGAAACACGCCGTAGATGCATTGACCAAAGCCATGCGCATTGAGTTCTTGAAGTACAACATTCGTGTTACGCAAATTGCTCCTGGTGCGGCCAATACAGAGTTCAGCATGGTGCGTTATAAAGGCGATGTCGCCGCCGCAGATCAAGTATACCAAGGATTTGAACCCTTGTTGGCTGTTGACATAGCCGAAGCCCTTTACTTCGTAATTTCAAGGCCTGCGCACGTGTGCATCAACGACATGGTGATTATGCCCGCTGCCCAAGCCAACAGCACAACCATTTATAAAACCCTTCCGTGAAACACCTGCTGATCCTTCTTGCCGCGGCCATGCTTGCCGCTTGCTCATTCAGCAGGCAAGAGGTTGATTTGATCGTTCACAACGGAAACATCATCACCGGCGACAGCGAAATGCCTAAGGCCGAAGCGTTCGCAGTGAAAGACGGACGAATCATTGAATTAGGTGCCGAACGCCGCATCCTCAATCGCTACAAGTCTGCAAACAAAGTGGATGTCCAGAAAGCCACGGTGTATCCGGGTTTCATTGATGCGCATTGTCATTTTTTAGGTTACGGACTGAACAAAGCACAAGCGAATTTGAAAGATTGCGCGTCGCTTGGTGAGGTTGTTACTCGTTTGCAAGGTCACCACAGCAAGTACCCAAGCAGTTGGATCATCGGCCGCGGCTGGGATCAAAACGCCTGGAGCATGGGCGATTTTCCTGACCGCGCGCTCTTGGATGAAGCGTTTCCAGACGTGCCCGTTTTCATCACCCGCGTCGATGGTCACGCTGCCCTTGTCAATTCAAAAGCACTTGAAATTGCAGGCGTAACGGGTTTCGAGGCGGTTGAAGGCGGCGAATGCATCATTCGCGATGAGCGATTCACCGGGGTGCTTATCGATAACGCCATTGATTTGGTGAAAATCCATCTTCCCAAACCCACCAAAGCAGAGCAAACACGCGCCTTACTTGAGGCAGAACGCGATTGTGCAGCCGCAGGCATTACCTCAGTTGCAGACGCCGGACTCGACCGTGCAGAAATCGAACTCATTGATGAACTGCACCGCAGCGGTCAACTGCGCATGCCCATTTACGCCATGGTCACGCCCACTCCAGAAAATCTCGATTATTACTTAGAAAGCGGCCCCATTAAAACCGACCGCCTGCACGTAAAATCGTTCAAGTTCTACGCTGATGGTGCCTTAGGTTCGCGCGGCGCGTGCCTGCTTGAGCCCTATTCAGACATGCCGGGGAGAATACACCTCGGTTTCTTACTCAGTGATATCGACTACCTCGAAACCTGTGCCGAGCGCATTCACTTGGCCGGATTTCAGATGAACACCCACTGCATCGGTGACTCAGCCAATCGGGCCATCCTCGAACTTTACGGACGCGTTTTGCGTGAACCAAACGACTACCGCTGGCGCATCGAGCACGCGCAAGTCGTACATAAGAGCGACTTGCCGCTGTTTGCGGCCTATTCTGTACTGCCCTCGGTGCAGCCAACCCATGCCACCAGCGACATGTATTGGGCTGGTTTGCGCTTGGGCCGAAACCGCATTCAACGTGCCTATGCGTACCGCGAATTGCTCGAACAACTCGGCATACTGGCCTTGGGAACTGATTTTCCGGTTGAAGGCTTATCGCCTTTGAACACCTTTTATGCCGCCGTCGTCCGCAAAGATGCGAAGGGCTTCCCCGATGGAGGGTTCAATCCTGACAACGCCCTCACGCGCGAGCAGGCCTTTGCAGGCATGACTTTGTGGGCCGCCTTGGCCCAGTTTGAAGAGCAAGAAAAAGGCACATTGTCGGTTGGTAAATGGGCGAATTTCGTGGTGCTTGACCGCGACCTTTTAACGTGCCCAGAAGATGAAATCTTGAAAACACAGGTGCGGGCGACCTATATCCAAGGTGAGGCCCTTTTTGAAGAGTAGTTTTTGGTTTTCGCCCTAACGGGCGGATGCGCAGCGTGTGACCGCACGCACCAATCGGATTGTTCATTTGGTCGTAACTTTGGGCTGTTTACGGTGCGTCAGCGCCTTTGGATGGATTTGGCTCAACCACAATTGAACAAAGCCGTTCACTGTGAAGTAATGATGACGAATAAATAAGTAAAGCACATGGGCAATCGCATAGGACTGTTTTTAATCTCGGGCATCATCGTTTTTGGTGTTTTGATCGCGTACACCATCTTAAAGCCAGAAGATAAGCTGCCGATTTTTCAACCGGCTGATTTGAATCCAGCGTTGGTCGATGCCTCGGTACGCAACCGCACCGATCATCGGGTCGACGATTTCACCTTGATCAATCAACTCGGCGACACCGTAACCGGAGCCGATGTTGAAGGCAAGATTCGTTTGGTCGACTTCTTCTTTACGCGCTGCACCACCATCTGTCCGATCTTGAATGAGAACATGTCCAAAGTGCAAACACATTTTATCGACGACGATGAGGTATTGATCATGACGCACAGCGTAACCCCTGAAATGGATAGTGTTCCAGAATTAGCGGCATACGCCGAACGTTTTGGTGCCCGCAGCGATCGGTGGTGGTTATTGACGGGTGAGAAGTCGCACATTTACGCACTTGCGCGTCGCTCTTATTTTGCCGTTTTAGACGAAGGCGATGGTGGGCTTCAAGATTTCATCCACACCGAAAACGTAGTTTTAGTCGACAAAGAAGGCCGTTTACGCGGTTACTACGACGGCACCAGCATGCAAGAGATGAATCGCCTCATCGCCGATGTCGCCCGCTTGAAAGCGTCGTATGTGAACCCGTAAGGGCGCAATATTTTGCACCCTCGGCATTTATGCCGAAAAACACACACCTCATTACGTTCTAGGCGTTTACGCTGTTGTCGTACTAAGGAATGCCTTACAATGCAATTACGCCGCATGGGAGACGTTGGATGCTCGGCAGCTTTACTCTGTGCGAGAGAAGCTTGGACTACATAACTTTAAACATAAAGCCTTTCGACTGAGAGTCTATAGGCTCGGGTTGCTAACTGTAATTTCTTACAACTGTCTAGTGCGGCCCATAAGCCTCATTTTTTTTACTATGTTGATGTTCGCTTAAAATTTATAGGTCTGCTTATCAAGCTATTACAGTTGCAAGGTGCGAAATATTGAAAAAT
>CAMCHP010000004.1 GCA_945874695.1 Chryseobacterium gleum | reverse complement strand
GTGATTACGGTTCATCATCGAATGACATCGCACAGGCTATCGCCGTTGATGGATCAGGCCGCTACGTGTTTGCAGGTTCTGCAGTTACCGCCAACGCCTCGTCATTTGCGGTGTACCGCACGCTTGCCACAGGTGCCGCAGATACATCTTTCGGAACAGCTGGCAAAGTCACAACCACCTTTACGGGAAATGCGCAGAATATGTGTTTCGATGCCGCAGTGCAAGCCGACAACAAAATCGTCGCTGTTGGGTACAGTGGTGATGACATGGCCTTGGTGCGTTATTTGGGTGAAGTACAGGCGCAACTTGATAACATTATGCTGATTTCACCTGCTAACAATGCGATGAATGTTAATTACGCGGGGGTATCGATGAGCTGGAATGAACCCCTCGGTGCTGTTTCGTACCAGTACCAGATCGCGGTAGAAGATCAGTTTCTCGCGTTGGTAGCTGATGAAACGACGACTGCCAATTCACTTTTGGGCACGGGCTTAATGCCCAATACAACGTATTACTGGCGCGTTCGAGCATCAGATGGCAACGTGTTTGGAGCGTACAGTGAAACGCGCGTATTTACCACCAATACCTTAGAGAACTTTGATTTACAGACCCCGGCGAATTCAGCGGTCGATGTAGATTTCTATACAGTCAACTTCAACTGGACGAGTGCATTAGGCGCTTCAGGCTACCAATTGAGTTACGCTACAGATATGGCTTTTTCGGGTGAAGAAGTGCTTACCATGACTCAATCTGCTGCTGCAGTCAATGACCTGAATGCTGCAACAACCTACTACTGGCGCGTGCGTGCTACGGCAAACGGTGTCGATTATGGCGAGTGGTCATCGGTATGGTCGTTCACCACAGCCCAACCCGTGGGTGTTGAGGAGGTTCAAATACCATCGATTCAATTGTATCCGAATCCTGTCGACGAACTTCTGACCGTAGAATTTTCAAATACCGCATTGCCTGCACGTGTCGAAATAACAGATATGCGTGGAAGCCTCGTCTATGAAGGTACGCAGGCGAATGCATCGCGAATTTTTGTAGGCCACCTGAACGGTGGGATGTATGTGGTGCGGATCATGCAGGGGCAGCACATCTTCACACAGCCCATTCAAGTCGCTCATTAATTGGATGAGGTTTGCCGTTTAGCAAACGTTACATCAATCAAACACTTCAATACTTCGTGCAATGCCCTTCGGCAGTGTAGGTGAATCTCGCCATCAAGTTTGTACGCGGGTTTGCACGCGGGTTTGTACGCAGATTTATACGCGGGTTTTTACGAGGCTTTGTACGTGGTTTTGTGTGTGATTTTGTGCGCGGGGTTAAAATCTTTGCGGATGGATTTGGAAGTGTGCGCGCGCGTTTGTAAGGGTTTAATATGCCCACCTCCCCTGCAGTCGAAAAGTACGCCTCCCCAAAATACGGGTCAAGCCATATCGGTGTATCACTTGGTTTTAATTTATACGCGGTGTGATTTTCTTTACGGGTGTGGTCGTAAGGTTTTTATTTCAGTGCGGAGTTGCTGAATATTGATCAATGTTCAATGAAAAAGGGGCGACTTGTTTGCAAGTCGCCCCTTTTGAATGAAGGTCTAGATCTGTTTCTAGCGCTGAACCATGAAACGTTTCACGGAGCGTTGGCCTTTGTTGCTAACCATGAGCAGGTAGGTTCCTGCGGCTAGGTTTTGCACATCGTACACATGGTGTTGCATTCCTTCTTGCAAGTCTTGCGACTGGCGTTCAATGAGTCGCCCTTGCAAATCGAGCACGCTTACTTCGACTGTGCCACTCTCAGCGAGGACGTAATCGATGTAAAGCACATCTTCAACAGGGTTCGGGTAAACATTCACTCCAGAGATCGCTTCAACTGCAGTGATGATTGGTGACGAGATTTCATCGAGATCTTCGCGTGCAGCGACTTGGCATCCAGAGATCACCATATCATCGATGTAGACTTGGTCGTCGTCGGCCGATGCATCAGCGCGCAAGCGAATTCGGGTGTTGCTCGTAAACGGACCAGGAATCACGAGGTCAACGCTGTAGAAATTGTTGTTGAGGAACCCTGAACCAGCGACATAGGCGGCACGTGTTACATAGGTTGAACCACCGTTTGTAGAGAGTTGCACCCAGAAATCTTCGCCGTTTTCGAAACTTACGGTTCTGAATTTGAAGCTTACCGTAATTTCATTGTAGGTGGTAAGGTTTAGGTTAGGCGTGGTCATCACCGAGCTACTTGTATTATCACGGAGTCGAATTGACCAGTTACCGCTGAAGGCATTGGTAGCGTTACTTATGCGCGCGCAGTCTGTGCCACCATCGAGCCAAATACCAAAGCCTGACTCGAAGTTATTGGAGTTGATTGTCACAACCGTACAGCCTGTGTTGCACGGGTCACAGTCGCCGCCGCAATCAACACCTGTTTCGTTCCCGTTTTGGATACCGTCTGTACATGTCGGTGCTGGCGGCCCTCCTAAGCAGAAAGGAGTTGCTTGACTTCCACCAAATGAGCCACCCGAGGCGAGGGTTCCAGATGGACCCGTGAGGGTATAGCTACCATTGCCATAGGCGCAACACATGCCGTCACCAAAAGTATCGGTGAAGGTAAGGGTATAGCAGCCGTCGGGTAAGCAGAGTGGGATATTCAATGTTGACCCATCAGGTTGACTGCTATAAGTGCCACCTGAAGCGACAATGGTGTTAGAGCTGTTGCGGATGTTCCATGCCGTTTCTTCGGGATAGTTATCGAAGCCGATTGTGAGGGTAAGGCTTGTACCGTTGCAACCGCATGGAGGGCAAGTACCGCCGCAGTCTACGCCGGTTTCAGTTCCATTTTGGATGCCGTCGTTGCAGGTGGGTGCAGGTCCGCCTCCACCGCCGCAAGCAGTAGATGTGAGGAGAGATGCACGTGCGCCACCCGGCTCAAACAATGCACGCATACGACCTTTTTGGCCCATGGTGTAAATGTTCATGCACGCATCGTCTGAATAGTCCATGTAGTTTTGAACCATGTCGGTCGTATTGCACGAAACGTGACCCAGTGCGCAACCATAGTTTGGTGCATCCGAAGTAGGCGTATCAGTGACAAAGTCGTCTACGCTGCAGTTGCCATCGCCCCAGATGTGACGAAGATTCAACCAGTGCCCCACCTCGTGGGTACAAGTGCGACCTAAATTGAACGGTGCTGTTGCCGTGCCAATGGTACCGAAGTACTGGTAATCATTTACCACACCATCGGTAGCAGCATTTCCACCAGGGAATTGGGCATAGCCCAAGATACCACCGCTGATGTCGCATACCCAAATGTTCAGGTATTTATCGGCAGGCCAGGCATTTTTACCGCCGCTTGAAGCGAATTTCATCTGATCGTTGGTTCCAAATGCGGTTACCGAGGTTGGTGTACGGGTAATGCCGTTTGTGGCAGCACCAGAGGGGTCAACCGTAGCCATGCAAAACGCGATTTCAGTATCGGCCGCTTGCGCCCAAATGTTGTTTTGGTCGGTGTTTTGACGGCGGAAATCCTCATTAAGGACTTCGATCTGCGATAAGATTTGGGCATCGCTGATGTTTTCAGCTGCGGTGTTGTAAACCACGTGCACTACAACCGGAATGGTGATTACACCGTTTACAGCGCGAATACCGCTGCTCTCAATGTCTTCGGTATGCCTTTCAATGGCCTCGAGTTTAATGCTTCGTTTGGGATCGTTCTCCATTTGCATTTGGAGGTACTCCATTGCACCGCAGTTACGTTGGGCAAAAACACCCGCGGATAGCGCAAGGAGAACTAGCGTAAAAATTGCTCTCATTCTCGTTGAAATTTTAGTGAAGGTTTCGGTTGTGTGAACGAGCCCTCTCGATTCACGGATGAAAAGCTAGCATTTTTTTTTGCATCAAGCACCAAGGCGTTGAAAACTTAAATCAACAATAGGCATGTGTGAAACTTCACGAACTGCGTCGCTCAACCTCTAGCTTACGCCTTCTTGAAAATATTGAGCTTGAGGGAGAAGATGTTTGAATAGAGTGCCGCGCTTTGATCACCTATGTCGGTGAGCGCATAATCGAGGTAGATGCTCTTAATGCGCAGGCCAATCCCGATGTTGGGTTGGAGCGTCATGTTGCGATCACCCGTAATTTCGGTGATGTACTGCAGGTTACCAAGGCCACCTCGAATGAAGATCGTTTTGTCGTAGTTCAACTCGAGCCCGAATGCGGGATCAATACTAAAGGGATCGCCGCTGATGACCGTGTTTCGTCTTCCATCGGTGGTGATGTTCAGGTCGAGCGCAGCGAGGACTTCAAACTTATCGACGACTGAGAAACTGCGTGCAGCACCGAGCACCAGCCGGGGGAGCGTCATCTCGAGCGAATTGGTTGGGATTTCATTCCCAGTGAGGGTGAAGGTTTGTATGGTCGCCTCATCCAAGGTCATGTTCCATGCGTTGTACGTACCCGTGATGTCACGTCCAACAGCCGCGAAACGCCAATTTTTATAGTCGTAAGTAAGGGCTGCATCCAACCCAAACCCCCATGCACTGGCAAAATCACCCACTTTTCGGTAAATGACTTTAGCATTGCCGCCAAGAGTTAATCCGGGTGTGCCAAGCTTGCGGGCATAGCTAAAAATAAAGGCGTAATCGGCAGCAGAAAAACTTGTGATGCGGTCGTAATTGATATTCCCGTCGGCATCGATCAGTTCGATGGTATTGGGGATATTGTCGACTCCAAAACGAATGAGCGAGAAACTGCCGGCAGATAAGCTGTCAAGTGATTTCCCAATTGATAAATAATCATACTGGGCGATGTTCGCGAAGTAATTGGCGTGCATTCCAGCGATTTGCAAATCGCTGTCGATGCCTGTAAGACCTGCTGGATTCCAGTATCCTGCGCTCACATCGTCAGCCACAGCGCTGAACGCACCACTCATGCCCAATGCACGGGCGCCGACACCGATGCTCAAGAATTCGTTGCTGTATTTTGGCGCGCTGAACTGAGCTGAACCAAGGAGTGCAGCAAAGGAAAAGATGGCGATCCAGCTTGATTTCAGAATGATTCTCGGCATCGTTGTTGCGGTTACGCTACGAATTTCGGGGCTTTTTTTGGAACAGGCATCCGCATTCGCACTTTTCATTAACTGCGAAGTGCTGAAATTATTGCATCCCAAAGTGCTTCTTGGCTATAATTTGCCGGAATATGCACGCGATGCCCCTTTTCTTGCAGCGGCTGGGCGGTAGTATCACCCAGTGCAATGATTTGAGCGTGATTTGGTAAGTTGTTTTTGAGGAAGAACGAATCGACATTTGACGGGCTGGTAAAGACGTAAATGTCAGATTCAGGGATACGCACAGGAACGGGGGAATTGCGATACAACAAAAGTTCGCGATAATTCTCGGGGTGCAGCGCTTTTTGAATGCGGCGGCGGCTATCCGTTCCTGTGATTACGCCTACGCGTTTGTTTCCAGCGAATTCAGCGAAAGCTTGAGCAACCTCGTGGGTAGTGTTGTTGCCAACAAATACCGGACTAATTTCTTTTGGCAATGCCGCGGCCGTTCCATCGCCCATCACAGCAACGGGTAAGGGAGGAAAAGCTAAGGCGCCTTGGCTGTAGAAGAGGCGCACTGCTGAGGGCGACATGAAAAAGAGCAAGTCAATGCCACGCAGATCGGGCAGTTGTTGCAAGAGCTCTAAAGCGATGAGTGAGCGGAAATGTGCCGTCATCCCAGCTTCGCGTGCGCGTTGAGCAAGGAGCGGACTGTCTGTTTCGTTGCGGCTGATAAATATGCGATGCGGGGTCACAACGTTGATTTGAGCTGTTCAACCATCCGCCCGGCTAGGGCGAAACCATTACCCCCTGTAAGTGTGAGGTACTTAACCGGTGCATCAGCGGCCGAGGCAAAGGCCGCATGCAACGTGAATTCGCCATCTTGTGCGGTACAGTAGGCCCCAAAAGGCATTTGGCAACCACCAGCCATTAGGCGAAGGGTTTCGCGTTCAGTTGCCACGCAGGCCGCGTCATCGATGTTCAATTGGGCAAGCACCGCCGCAAGCGGGTCATCGCTGCGCGTTTGCAGTGCTAGCGCGCCTTGCGCCGGGGCAGGAATGAATACGGTTGGATCGAGATCATGGGCAACAAACTCACTCAGATCGAGCGCCAAGCGCGCAACTCCAGCCTTTGCAAGTAAAATGGCATCGTATTTTCCGTCGCGCAATTTTTGAATGCGGGTCGGCACGTTTCCACGCAGATCGAGCGTGGTGCATTGTGGCAAATGATGAAGCAGTTGTGCTTTGCGACGCGCTGATGAAGTGCCAATTACTGCGTCGGGTTTAATGCCAAAGGGGGTGTTCGGGTTTTCGGCCTCCGGCCGGATGAGCAAGAGGTCATGAACAAAGCTGCGTTGCGGAACGGCGGCTAGGGTCAGCCCCTCGGGCATCTGGGTTTCGAGGTCTTTGTGCGAATGGACAGCGAGGTCGATGCTTTGGTCGAGCAGGGCTGCTTCAATCTCCTTTGTGAAGAAACCCTTGCCCTCCATTTTATTGAAGCTCAAATGTTGGATTTCGTCGCCCTGGGTTTTGATGATCACCAATTCAGAAGCATACCCCAAATGCTGGAGCAATTCGGCAGTAAATCGGGCTTGCCACAGGGCTAAATCGCTGCCCCGTGTTCCGATTTTTATAATTCGACTCAATTTTTTACGGCGTTTTCTAAGATCACTTTGCGGGCGAGCTTCATGGGTACACTGATGTACTTTTTCTCCATGTAGCTGATAATTTTGTTGAGCACTTCGCGATTTGCTTCGTCCATTTGGTCGAGTTCTTTCGCGAACACTTCACCAATTGCTGTTTCCCGAATGGCACGAATGGCCTCAGGAATTTCCCGCATGGCTAACTCAATTTCCCGTTGACGAACCAATGTGCGGAAATCATCCATCGCCTCATCCAAAATGATGCTGCAACGATCCAGTTCTTGTTTGCGTATCTCAATGTTCGCGGCAGCTTCAGCCTGTAACTGGGGCATTCCTAAATACCGAACGCCAGCTTGCGTTTGAACGTCAGGCGCAACATCCGCCGGCACGGCGAGATCAATCAAATCAATCGTTACTCCAGCGATACCTTGCAAAAAGTCAGCGGTAACAATGGGCTGTTCACTTCCGGTGCAACTTACAACGCAACGGTAGCGGGTATTTGCCGGGATGTGATAAAGTTGTACGGCTTGCCAGCCGGATGGCTTCGCAAGGACTTCCGCACGCTCGAGTGTGCGGTTGGCGATGGTGACGTTGGTGTATCCTGCTTTGGATAGGAAACGGGCGAAATTGCCGTTTGTTTGTCCAGCGCCAATAAGGAGTATGGCTGTATCTTTTGGATGTTTGTAGCTCGCAAAGCGTTTCCAAGCAAGCGAAACAACCGATACGGGGCGCGTGGCAATAGCTGTTTCAGTGAAGATGCGTTTAGCGGTTTCAATGACCTTTTTAGAGGTTAATCGCAACAGGTCGCCGCTGACATTCCAGCGACGCGCATCTTCGAAGGTCTTGCGCACCTGCGTGATGATTTCACGCTCACCAAGAACCATCGAGTCGAGTGAAGCACTTACTTCAAGCAAATGGCGCATCGCTTCTTCTCCGCGGTATGCAGTAAAACGGTCGAGAATCAGAGCCTTTTCTGGTCCGCTCAATCCGAAAAACTCCAACAAGCGGTGTTGACGGCCTTTGCAGAAGTAAACATCATCAACAATCAAAAACTCAACGCGGTTGCACGTACTTAAGAAGGCGAGCTCTTTCACGCCAAGATCACGCTTTAAGCTTTGAAGGAAGGCTTCGCGGCGGCTTTCGTCGACGTGCAATTTTCCAATGAGCTCGAGGGCTGTGGTCTTGTGAGTAAGCGAAATAATGTGCAGTTGCTCCACCGGGGTCTGATCTTCTAGGGTGCAAAGATCGAACCCGAGGGATTTAAGAATGTCATGGAATTGTCAGAGCGGGTCTTTCCTGACAATTGTCAGGGATAAATGCCTGTCGTGCGGCACAAAATGCGGACACTGAATAAAAGCCTTGCTCATTGAACACTTGATGCGTATTCGTTCTGCAGATGCTAGCTGTTGCACGGATTTCCGAATGCTGAAAGCATAATGAGGACATCTGCGGAGGTGGTGTTGCCATCGTTGTTCAAATCGACCGGACAATCGCCACTACACCCAAATGCCGTGAGTACGATGAGCAGGTCTTCGATGTCAACCGCCCCAGAATTGTTCAAGTCACCGGCACAGGGCTCGGGTGTGTTTGATGCAAAGCACAGTTGGTCAGCAAGGTAGGTGAGGAAAAGATCAGGGCCTGGCGGATCAAAAATGCTGCCGTCTTCATTTAACTTACGGAACTGCATGTTGATGCACCCGCTGATTTCACCGTTGGTCGTGAACTGCCCAAGGAGAATTCGTCCGTTCGCATCTGGCACGGTTTGGGCATCAAAGCCTGCTGTGGTTACAAATATACCTGACGCAAGATAGCTGTTCAACGAGATGGATCCTCCGGCTTCGAAATTATCAAAAATCGATGCGAGCGGTAAAATTTGAATGGTGTTCTGCACCTGTGTTTCACGGTTGAAGGTTAACCAACTGTCATAGGCTATACCAGGCACGGTGAGTAATTCGTCAGGGTCAATCGAAATTGTGGTAGGGCCACCGTTGGGGTTTTGGTAAAAACTGCCAACGGAGTTGATGAAGAGCGGGTATTGGGTATCACCAAACAGCAGTTGAATTTCCCAGTTTGGGCTCACTTCGGCATACAAACGGTATGAAGTGATTTCACCTGAACCGATGACGGCCTCAATCACAGGAATCGCTGCGGGGTCAATGCTCTGTGTTTCGAGCACAAGCGCAACGTTGGGTTGGTCTTGAGCACTTGCGCTCAGGCTAAATGCAATAAGAAATGCGAGAAATGCGTGCGTTTTCATAGGGAGGGTTTTACAGCCTTAAGGTACAAAGAAAAGGTCGACTTTGTTCTCGGAATTTCGACAATCTTGCTTTGCTATGATCTACTTTGAACAATACGGACCGCTACCCGTGCTTGAATACACATCGCTTGTTTAAAGCTGTATTTGCAAAGTCAAGAAGAAACTTCGGCCTTCAGCGGGGAGTAAGCCCGGCCCGGGATAAGCCTCAGCGCGGCGGGTGAAGTACATGGCGTTGAACAAGTTATTGCAAGATGCCTCAAATTGCACCGTTTTGGAGAGGTTGTATTTGGCGCTAAGATCGCTTACCATGTAGGCCGGGATCAATCCTTCAACGGCGGTTGCGGTAAGTTCAGCATTGCTGGCGTCGCTGTAATGCGAAGAAGTGTAGTTGAACTGAAAACTCGCGGTGAAGTCGCGGTAACCTGCGGTCAAGCCTGAGCGCACAATCAGATCAGGAACCATTTCTACTTTGTTTCCTTCAATTGCGCGATCACGGCTGTTGATGTATCGGGCATTGATATAAGCGGTATTCACGAAGATCGAAAGTGTAAGCTCATCAGCCGAATGGAAGAAACAGTTTTTAAGGTTGACGACCGCGTAGGCCTCGACGCCAACCGTTCGGGACGCGCTTACATTCGTGCGGTAGCGGTAATCGATGAACAACGGGGGAACGTCTGCCTGCAGAATTTGCCCGATGCGGTTGTTGTAATACAGGTAGAAAGAAGTCAGTTCAAAGTTCACGAGATCTTTGACACGACCTCTGATGCCGAGGTCAGCAGTGTAGCCGCGCTCATCGGTTAGTTCAGGATCGACCCGAAAGTTGGGATTGAGGATGCGTAAATCAGAAAAGTTGATCGCTCGGTAGTTTTGAGAAATGTTTCCATACGCAGTGAGGGCTTTAGAGAGCTTGAATTGACTGCCTATTCCGACGATTGCAAAGTTTCGTTTACGCTGAAGTGTTTCGTTCGATAATTGATCAGAGATGATGTTCCCGGCGAAGTCAAATACGCGCTGACGAAAGTATCCTTGCGCTTCAGTTGAGATGTGTTCGACGCGAATGCCGGGTGTCACACTCCAACGTTCTGACAATGAGATCACTTGCTCAAGAAACCACGCGTAATTGCTGTTTGGGAAAGTGTAAGCGCTTCCTTCGAGTCGCTCGGGATTCAAAAATTCAAAGCTTGGCGTGGCTTCAGCATTGGCGTCGCCTTGGAGGGCTTCCGTTGTTCCGCGGTAGAGCCTCGCGCCGGTGACGAGCGTGTGGCTCAATCCACAAAGTTGAATCTCTTTTAAGTAGCGCATTTCTGCTCCTAAGTTATTGAAGTTGCCTTCGATCAATGTACGGTTTCCGTTGAAGTCGATCACATTAATTCGCTCGAGATTTCCAACGGCTTTGCGCGAAGCATCAAGCGCAAACGCTTTCACATTCAAGCGCGCAGTGGGGCTTATTTTATGGGTATAGTCGAGGGCAGCGAGCGTCCAGTCGACGTCGAACCAGTTTCTACTGCGGTTGCTCAACAGTGGGTTTACTCTAAACTGCGCGTCAGTTAAACCGCCCGGTTGTTGAGCCAGATAATGCATCCTTGTAAGTTCTAATTTGAAGGTGTGTCGCGGATTGGGCTTATAAGCCAATTGCACGAATCCGTTGTTTAATGTAAACGCGCCATTGGGTCTCCACCCATCGCCCTGCTTGCGCTGATAGTATGCCAAGTAGCTGAATTTGCCTTTGGCAAGTGTGCCTGAGAACAGGTTGAAGCTGTTGATGAAATTCCACGAACCATAGGTTTGGCGACCGGTATAAGTAATCGGTTTCTGCGCTTCGTGCTCGCGGAAAACGAAGTTGATCATTCCGCCGAATTGCGTGCCGTACTGCAACGAGGCGGCGCCGCGAATGACTTCGATACGCTCCAAGACTTCAGCGGGAGGTGTGTAATAACTTTCTGGGTAACCCAATGCGTCGGCGCTAATGTCGTAGCCATTTTGACGGGTATTGAAGTTCGACGTGCGATTTGGGTTTAACCCGCGACCACCAATTCCGAGTTGCAAACCTGCGCCATCGCTTTCCCAAATATTCAAACCTGTAATGCCACCGAAGATTTGGCGGGGATTGTTGGTCGCAGTATTCGCCGTTAAATTTGGAAGAAGGATGACCTCATGCTTCTTAGCTTCATACAGTGTGAAATCTCTGTACCGTTCAATATAGGTGATGCCGAATTGCTGCTCGAGTTCAGTGATCACTTCAGCTTGCCTGAGCGCTACAGGAGCACTCAGCTGCACAGGAAATTCAGTTTTTACAATCGGTTGATCAATTTTAACAGTGCGGTCTTCACCGTAAAAGCGCATTGATCGCAATTGCAAGGTATACGAGCCAAACGGAAGGTCGCTGAAGTAAAAACTTCCGTCGCTGCCAACTACGGCTACACGCTCGAGTTCGGGTAACACAACCAGCGTGAATTCTACCGCTGTACTGTATGGCAATTTAAGCATGCCACGCAATTCACCGGTTTGCCCAAACGATGGAATCCATGTGCCGATAACCCCCATGAACGCAAGTAAAACCCACAATTTATTCATGTGAGAAAAGCCAGTTTTTGTGCGCCCAGGTGTCTTCAACTGAAAGCAAATTTAACGTATCTGAAAAGAGCAAACGGCTCGGGGCGCCATTCAGGGTCACATAAACTTCGGCGCGTATGCGCACATCGCGCATCCCAAGTGCTTCATAGTGATCGGCCAAAAAGCGCGCATACTGAATAATCATGTCGGGTTGCATGGCCATTTGTTTTTGTTGATGCGGATTCAAGAACTCGTCGTTGAATACGATTCCCTCGCGCCCTGTGATTTGATCTTGAACATAAAACGTTGCAGTTCCTGCCTTCTCCATCAGCATTACGCGCCATCCGAAACGATAGCCTTGTTCTGTCCAAAACATGTTCCCTGGATAAAGCACAAATCGCCAAGGAAAAAGAACCTGAAATGCACAATAGAGCGCCAAGACTATGCCAATTAGCCGCTGTTTGCGCGGTGAAGTAACAACAAGTTTACCTGGGTTTTTTTCTTGTGATTTGGGTTGGATGCACGCATTCCATAAACGAAGGTGCCACGCTTCTGAAAAGAAGATGAGCGTTGCGCCGATCATAACCAGCGGAAAGACGCCGATTTGGAAGAGCCAACCTGTGATGCCGTGAAACAGGATCACCGCAATGTAAGCCCAGACGCGGGTTCTCGACCAGAGCAACAAGAATGGAATGCTAACATCGTAGATCATGCCACCCCAACTGAAGAGTAGGGGCGCGGCCTCGGTCGCCAGAAGTGGTCCAATGATCGGGAGTTCGTCGGCTGCAGGTAACCAAATGCGAAGGGGCAAATGATCGATCAGCCAAGTTGAGTTGATCTTCGCAAGACCTGCATACAAGTAAACCAAGCCCAGCTGAAATTTGAGCAGGTTGATGGTCCATGCAGGGACTTCATGCACGACGATTTTTGGATTTCTCCATGCGTCAACAGACCAACTTTTATGTGCAGGCAAGAAGATCAGGATCAAGCTGACGAGACTCACGAAATAATAGTGATTGAGGTAGTAGGTTAGGTCAATCAGCTCGAAATACGTGAAAAGGAGAAACACCAAGGCGGCGCTCAACCGGTAATAGAATCCGAGCATTACACCTAAGGCGGCAAGGCATAAAGCAAAGTGCAGGCCATACATCACAGATGCTCCCGCGGGTTCGACCCATTCGAAACCGAAATATTTGAAATGAAAGACAGGTTCGAGGTAGTGGTCGTCGATCCAACCGAGCAGCATGAAACGCAGGGTACTGAAAAGCATTAACGCACCGAAGACAACGCGAAAGGTTGCCAACGGTGCGATTGATCGCAGGTTAAAGATATGTTGCGCAAGGCGCCCTTTCCAAACCATGGGTTTTGCTTAGTCGCCGTCGCCGCTGCTGAATGTGATGGTGATGCCTAAAATGCTGCTCATGTCGCTCTTAAAGTAGCGGGTATGTTGCTGCAACCGTGCATGCAAGTTGTTCAATGCGTCGAAGTTCGTTGTGATCTGCTCTTCGAGGGAAGGTGAGTCGGGAATTGCTGCCAAGGCATCATCAATCAGTGCGATTTGCGCTTCGGTTGAAGCGATCAAGTCGGTACCACCTTCAACACCATCAAGGTAATCGCGCCAACCTAAGCCGTCAGCACCAGTTGAAGACTTTCCGTACCATAAATCAATGATGGAGGCATAGTGGGCGCGAAATACCTGAAGCGAATACGTACTGTACCGAGCTTCAACAAGCTGAGGTTCAGCCTGTGTTTGACCTGCACGAAGCCCAAGGGGAAGGGCAATTTTAAAGTTTTTCAAAGCTTCAAAACTCTTCACAAACTCATTGTACAATAACGATGTAGAGCTTCCTACATCGGTGCCGTTGTTGGCTATGAATTCGGCGAGGTAGCCGCTTGTCCAGGCGTTGTTCAACGTTGTGATTTGTTGGTTGAGCCGCGCACTTACGGCGAGCAAATAGGCCCGTCGGTTCGCATTTTCAAAAGCGGCAAGCGTTGTTGATGCATCATCTGCAAACAACAAATAGTCGATGGCGTGAAATCCACGGTTGTCGCGGTTGAAATCGTTAAGCAAATAATTTGCAGCATCAATGTTACTTTCAATGAGGGCGGTGTTTGTAGGCCATGTCCCGGCCTCTTCGGTGATGCTTTTATTCAAGCCTTGTTCGCCGCCTGGACCAAAGTTGAAACTGTTCACGCGCATGAAGTCGAGGTATGCCGTCTGCCATGCGTTTTTGGCTGCCTCCAGGTTATCATTGGTGAGGTCATTGGTGAAGTTCAGCAAAGCGTCGTTCAACTGTTGCATAGAACTTTGAAGCTGACTAACCGATGGGATAATCAGATTCTCCCCGTAGTTCTTAAGCATGGCTGCGCGGTCAAAAGACAGTTGGTCTTCAGTTTCCTCTTTTTTGCATCCGCTAAACGCCAATGCAATGAAGCTGAAACCCAAACTAAGAAAAGCTATTTTATTAGGCATGTGCATGATGTTGGTGAAGATGTCTGGCACACCCAGGTGTGCCAGACTGTTCAAACCCTAAAATGAACGTATTATCTCCCCTGGAGTGCAATCCAGTTTTGCTTGAAGTCTTCCATTTCAGCATCGCTGAAATTGTAGATGTCCTGAAGGATAGTTTGGTATGCGATGATGTTGGGTACCGTGTTGAAACTATCGGTGATGTAGTTGTACATGGTTCCCTCTGTTCCAGCAGGAGCAAGCAGCAATTCAAGTACTTCATCAATTTGTGCATTGGTGATGGTGCGGTGTTCTTGTGGAACTGCGCGCCAGCCATGCACAAAACCAACCGCTTCGGCTAAGTCGTGCAAAGCGCCACTCAGGGTTGTTTCAGATGGATTGCTGGTGGTGAGTTTTGTAGTCGCGGTATAGCCATAGTAAATTGCCGTAGCCATAACCGATTTCTCAATGAGGTACTTGAGGTCTTCGAGTGCTTGGTCGCGCTCAGCGTTGAATGCAGAACCTGCTTCAATTGCAGCCTTGAGACGAATGAATTGGTCGCGGGTACGGGTGTACAATCCGCTACCGTCATTCTTGTCGCGGCGGGCAGCATACAACGCAATGAACGCGTCGGGGGTGCTTGTATTTGCTGCTGTGTTGGTGTTAGGAAAGTTGGGATGCGCACCGTAAATCGCAACCATTTGATCAACAGCGGCTGAAGTGAGCGGGCCCTCACTTACTGCAATGAGGTGATTGTATAGGGCGGCTTCAAAGAGTCCCTTTTCAACCTCTTGCAGGCTCTCTTTGGCGCGACGGTTCAACAAGCGATTGCCGAAAACACCGCCTTCGGTTGCTGTGGCACCGTTCGCGGGGTCATAAGCATTGCCGCTTGATGAAGCAATTTCTGGGAAGAGCTGATCTACAATGAGGCTGTTGTAATAGGCCGGGGTTAATTCAGCTAAAGAAGGAGAGCCTGTTCCTGAATAGAGTGTATTGAGTTGGGCTTCATCAAGTACCACCTCGATGTTTTCAGCTGATTTCATATAGGAGCTGAGTACTGCAAGTTGGCTGCGCACCGCATATTCAACGGTTGTGTTTTCGTCGTAATCTGCCGATATATAGCTGTTTGGTACTTCTAGACCTGGGGTAATTGGCTCAGATTCTTCGTCTTTTTTGCATGCGCTGAGTACTGCGATAGCGGCAGATAGAAGAAGTATTGAACGAAACGTGTGTTGCATGATCTTTTGAGGTTAAATGTTCGTACATGCATTTGATCAATATGCAGTGCAAAAGTGTAGTTTAGAATCATTCTACACAATCCCTTAAACAGGGTATTCGGTGGTGGTGGGATAAAAAAGGGGCTGATTCAGAAATGAATCAGCCCCTTGGTATGTTCGGTGATTTGTAGCTTAACCGCTGCACATTTCGCAGTCTGCACCGTTCTCGATCGAACACGCCAAAGCTGCCGCTTCTTGTTCTTTCACCGCTTGTGCAGTTGATGCGGTAATAGGTACCTCTTGGTACTTTTTGTCGACCGTGAATTTGATGGCATCACGCGCCGCTTTAGTACGCAAGTAATACATGCCTGTTTTCAAACCTTTCTTCCATCCGTAGAAATGCATTGAAGTAAGTTTGCCAAACGTTGCATTCTCCATAAAGATGTTCAACGATTGCGACTGGCAGATGAAAGCACCGCGGTCAGCAGCCATGTCGATGATCGCCTTCTGAGAAATCTCCCATGCGGTTTTGTAGATGGCCTTGAGATTGTCTGGAATTTCAGGGATGTTTTGTACTGAACCGTTGTGTGCAACGAGTTTGTTTTTCATCTCTTCATCCCACAAACCAAGTTTGGTGAGGTCGCGAAGCAGGTGTTTGTTGACAACAATGAATTCGCCACTCAGTACACGACGATTGTACATGTTTGAAGTGTAAGGCTCAAAGCATTCGTTGTTTCCAAGTACCTGTGCAGTAGATGCGGTAGGCATCGGAGCCAACAGCAATGAGTTTCTTAGGCCATGCTGTTTGATTTCTGCCTTCAGCACATCCCATTCCCAACGCTTGGTTGGTTGTACGCCCCACATATCGAACTGCAAGATGCCTTTCGATGCCGGTGATCCTTCATACGTTTCATAAGTACCTTCAGCTTTTGCGAGGTCTTTTGAAGCAGTCAACGCTGCGTAGTAAATGGTTTCAAAGATGTCGCGGTTGAGGGTGCGGGCCCCTGCAGAATCAAAGGGGTGACGCAACATAATGAACGCATCAGCCAAACCCTGTACACCAATGCCGATCGGACGGTGACGCATGTTTGATTTGCGCGCCTCTGGAATCGGGTAGTAGTTGCGATCAATGATTTGGTTCAAGTTCTTGGTTACACGGTAGGCAACTTCGAACAAGCGCTGGTGATCAAACTCGCCATTCTTGACAAACTTCGGAAGTGCGATCGACGCAAGGTTACACACAGCAACCTCGTCGGGTGCCGTGTACTCGATGATTTCGGTACATAAGTTCGATGAACGAATGGTTCCGAGGTTTTGTTGGTTTGACTTGCTGTTCGCTGCGTCTTTATAGAGCATGTAAGGCGTTCCCGTCTCAATTTGAGAATCGATGATGCGTTGCCATAACTCTTGCGCACGGATGGTTTCGCGACCGCGGCCTTCTTTTTCGTACTTGGTGTAGCGCTTTTCAAAATCAGCACCCCAGCTGTCGGTCAAGCCCGGACATTCATTGGGGCACATGAGGGTCCACACGCCGTCTTCTTCAACGCGCTTCATGAACAAGTCTGGGATCCACAAAGCGTAGAACAAATCGCGTGCGCGTTGCTCTTCTTTCCCGTGGTTCTTTTTCAAGTCGAGGAAGTCATAAATATCAGCATGCCAGGGCTCAACGTAGATTGCGAAAGAGCCTTTACGCTTTCCACCACCTTGGTCAACGTAACGTGCGGTATCATTGAATACTCGCAACATCGGTACGATGCCGTTTGAGGTGCCATTGGTTCCTTTGATGTACGAGCCTTTTGCACGAATGTCATGAATCGCCAAGCCGATACCACCCGCATTTTGCGAAATCTGTGCTGTTTGCTTTAGCGTATCATATATTCCACCAATGCTGTCTTCTTTCATGGTGAGCAAGAAGCAGCTCGACATTTGGGGTTTGGGCGTGCCTGCATTGAACAAGGTTGGTGTAGCATGGGTGAACCAGCCCTCGCTCATCATGTTATAGGTTTCAACCACTGATTCGAGGTCGTCTTTATGAATCCCTACCGATACACGGAGAAGCATGTGTTGCGGTCGTTCAGCGACTTCGCCATCAATTTTCAATAGGTACGACCGCTCGAGTGTTTTAAATCCGAAATAATCGTAGTTAAAATCGCGATCGTAAATTACTGTTGAATCCAAGAACTCACTGTTGGCCTGAATAACTTCCCAAACATCTTCTGCCAGAAGAGAGGCCGGCTGTTTGGTCACTGGGTCAACGTAATTGTAGAGGTCTGACATCACTTCAGTGAATGACTTCTTGGTGTTTTTATGCAGGTTCGAAACTGCAATCCGCGATGCCAACAAAGCATAGTCGGGGTGGGCCACAGCGTTGGTAGCAGCCACCTCAGCTGCGAGGTTATCAAGGTCTGATGTCGATACGCCATCGTATACACCGTCAATCACCCGAAGGGCAATTTTAACAGGGTCTACAGAGGTGTGAAGACCGTAACAGAGCTTTTTAATCCGGGCGGTAATCTTGTCAAATTTGACCGCTTCTCGGCGGCCGTCGCGCTTGGTTACAAACATATGGCTTCTCTCTTAAGGGGTTCTACGAGTATTTTTTGGGGGAAGGTTCCCCCGGCAACGTCTGTGCTAAAGACGTTGTATTGCTTAACGGGTAAAGATGAATGTGTGGTGCGTATCTCTCGGTTTAGAAGTCTTCGTCGGTGGTGAATTCTCCTGAGCCTGCCGTGCCTCCGGTCATTACACCGGCTTTCTGGTATTCGGCAACCCGCTTCTCAAAGAAGTTGGTTTTACCTTGTAGTGAAATCATATCCATAAAATCAAATGGATTGCTCACGTTGTACACTTTATCGTTTCCGAGCTCTACCAAGAGGCGGTCTGCCACGAACTCAATGTACTGCGACATGAGGTCTGAGTTCATTCCGATCAGCTTTACAGGTAGCGCGTCAATGATGAATGTTTTTTCAATTTCAACAGCTGCAGTGATAATGTTCTCAACGGTCTTTTTTGGCAATTTATTCACCAAGTGGTTGTTGTAGAGCAAACAAGCGAAATCACAGTGCATGCCTTCGTCACGTGAAATCAATTCGTTTGAGAAACTCAATCCAGGCATCAATCCGCGTTTCTTCAACCAAAAGATCGAACAAAAACTACCGCTGAAGAAAATACCCTCCACTGCCGCGAAGGCAACCAAACGCTCAGCGAAACTGCCTTTCTTAATCCAGTTCAACGCCCAATCAGCCTTCTCTTTTACACAATCCAAGGTCTCGATGGCGTTGAAGAGGCGCTTTTTCTCGGTATTGTCTTTGATGTAGGTGTCAATCAACAACGAGTAAGTCTCAGAGTGGATGTTCTCCATCATAATCTGGAAACCGTAGAAGAACTTCGCCTCTGTGTATTGCACCTCAGCAACAAAATTCTCTGCCAAGTTTTCGTTCACGATGCCATCGCTTGCTGCGAAAAACGCCAAAATGTGCTTCACGAAGTAACGCTCGTCATCATTCAACTTGGTGTTCCAGTCAACGAGGTCTGCGCCAAGGTCAATCTCCTCCGCAGTCCAAAAGCTCGCCTCTGACTTTTTGTAAAACGACCAAATGTCGTCATGCTCAATTGGGAACAAGACAAAACGGTTCGGGTTCTCCGTTAAAATCGGTTCTTCCACCGTGGTGTTTTTCGGGAGCACTTCTTCAATGGCCATTTGATGTTCCTTTTCGGTTTTTGTAGAGGTGATGTTCTCCATTACGCTGTTGTTTATGAACCTCGTTTCGTTCTGCTGTTACTACTAAATTGTCTGGTTGACCCTGGTAATCAGGGCCTCATGGGCGACGGGCTGATCTGGCGTCTTCAGTGTCTTTCGACCCTGCAAAAGTTGGCAATAATCACCCCCGTGTCAATCCTAAACAATCCACATTCGTTCGAAGTTTTGAACACAGGTGTAGGACGGCCTTTGGAAACCTTTAGCCCGTCTGACTTTCTCAATTTTGTGGTTTGTTATTAACCCCGTCAGCACCCAAAATCACCTCAAATTTTTGGCACTATTTTCGCTTCAACAATGCGGCTACCCCCGCCGAAGGTTGTATTTTTGCCTTTCTCGGCCTGAACGGCCGGATGCCCAACAAGACCAAAACAGATGTTAAACACGCTTAGTAAAATCCTGAAGAAAGTCCTCGGAGACAAGACGCAACGCGACATTCAGGATGTTCAGCCTATCGTTGATGCCATCAACGCCATCTTTGAAAATCTGCATAAAGAAAGTGCAAACGACCTCCGTCGTCGCACCCAAGATTTGAAAGCAAGAATTAAAAAATCAACTGCCGCCCTTGAAGACGAAGTTGCCAATTTGAAAGTTCAAGCTGAAAGTTTGTCAGATAACGAACTCGATACCAAAGAGGCCATCTACGAACAGGTTGATAAACTGGAGAAAGACATCAACCAGCAAATCGAGAAAACGCTCGAAGACATCCTCCCCGAGGCGTTTGCAATTGTGAAAGAAACCGCCCGCCGTTGGCGTGAAGAAGGCATGTTGCGTGTGACCGCAACCGATTTCGACAAAGAACTCGCCATTCGAAATAACGGTGTAGAAATTCAAGGCGATGATGCCATTTGGTACAATCACTGGAATGCCGCTGGAACCGATGTCGTTTGGGAAATGGTGCACTACGATGTTCAACTCATCGGAGGTATCGCACTCCACCGTGGTAAAGTTGCCGAAATGCAAACTGGTGAAGGTAAAACACTCGTAGCGACCCTCCCCGTGTTTCTCAATGCACTCGCGGGCAAAGGCGTGCACTTGGTCACAGTAAACGATTACCTCGCACGACGCGACTCGGAATGGATGGGACCACTCTTCCAGTTTCACGGTTTGCGCGTTGATTGCATCGATAAGCATCAACCCAACACCCAAGCCCGTCGAAATGCCTATTTGGCAGACATAACCTACGGTACAAACAACGAATTTGGTTTTGATTACTTGCGTGACAACATGGCAGGTGATCCGTCGCACCTCGTGCAACGTAAACACCATTTTGCCATTGTCGATGAGGTCGATTCAGTGTTGATTGATGAAGCAAGAACGCCACTCATCATTTCAGGACCAACACCCCGTGGTGATCAGCAAGAATACGATGCGCTGAAACCCAAAGTGCAGCTTTTGGTGAATGCCCAAAAACAGGCAGTTACGCAGTTTATCGCCGAAGCAAAACAAAAATTGAAAGATGGCGAAGGTGGCAAAGCCGAAGCCCAAGAAGGTGGTTTATCGCTCTACCGTGCCTACCGAGGCTTGCCCAAAAACCGGGCGCTCGTTAAGTTCCTCAGCGAGGAAGGGATGAAACAAACCCTCCTCAAAACAGAGGCTATCTATCTTGCTGACAACCAGCGTGAAATGTGGAAGGCCGACCAAGAGTTGTTCTTCGTCATCGATGAGAAAAACAATCAAATTGAACTCACCGAGAAGGGGCTCAACCTCATTTCCAAAAACATGGAAGATGAGAACTTCTTCGCCCTCCCTGATCTCGCTACCGAACTTGTTGCCGTTGATCAAAGCGCAGGCACTGACGACGAAAAACTCAAGCGAAAAGAAGAACTCATTCAAGATTTTACAGTAAAGTCTGCGCGAATTCACACCATCAACCAGCTGCTCAAAGCCTATGCGCTTTTCGAAAAGGATGTTGATTACGTGGTGATGGAGAATAAAGTGAAAATCGTTGACGAGCAAACCGGCCGTATCATGGATGGCCGCCGCTATTCTGACGGTTTGCACCAAGCCATTGAAGCCAAAGAAAACGTGCGGGTTGAAGCGGCAACGCAAACCTACGCCACAGTTACACTGCAGAACTATTTCCGCATGTACCACAAGTTGGCAGGTATGACCGGTACCGCTGAAACCGAAGCACAAGAATTGTGGGACATCTACAAGCTTGATGTCATGATCATTCCGACCAATCGCCCAATTCAACGGAATGATGAGCAAGATTTGGTTTTCAGAACGAAGCGCGAAAAGTACAACGCGGTGATCGATGATATCGTGAAGTTGCGTGAGGCTGGAAGACCAGTGCTCGTGGGTACTACAACGGTCGAAGTGTCTGAACTTCTCTCGAAAATGCTCAACATTCGCAAGGTTGAACACCAAGTACTCAATGCGAAATTGCACCAACGCGAAGCAGAGATTGTTGCCGAAGCAGGTCGCCCCGGGGTGATCACAATCGCAACCAACATGGCCGGTCGGGGTACTGATATTAAACTCACACCTGAAGTGAAAGCGGCGGGTGGTTTGGCAATTATCGGTACTGAACGCCATGATTCTCGCCGGGTTGACCGCCAATTGCGCGGACGATCAGGCCGACAAGGTGACCCCGGAAGCAGCCAGTTCTACGTGTCGCTTGAAGATGACTTGATGCGCCTCTTTGGCTCTGACCGCATCGCCAAACTGATGGATCGCATGGGCATCAAAGAAGGTGAGGTGATTCAACACTCCATGATCACCAAATCGATCGAACGTGCTCAGAAGAAGGTTGAAGAAAATAACTTCGGCATCCGAAAGCGCCTACTCGAGTATGATGATGTCATGAACTCGCAACGTGAAGTGGTGTATCGCCGCCGCCGTCACGCGTTGTTCGGTGAGCGATTGAAGCTCGATGTGGCCAACATGTTCTATGACCTCTCTGAAGCAACCGTTACGGGCTTCCATGCAGGGAAAGACTTCGATGGATTCCGTTTTGAAGTGCTCAAGAACTTTGGTATCGATTCGCCCTTCAGTGAAGCAACCTTCATGAGTGCGCAAGCTGATCAATTGGTTCTCACCTTGTACCAACAAGCCGATGAGCACTACCGCCGCAAGTTGAACCAACTGGCCCAAGAAGCATACCCAGTCATTCAACAGGTTTACGAAGATGCGCGCAACGAATACGCCAACATGTCGGTGCCTTTCTCTGACGGACTCCGCGTGCTCAATATCATTGCCGACATCGAAAAGTCGTACACAAGCCAAGGCAAGGAGTTGATCAACGCCCTTGAGAAAAACGTGGTGCTCTCGATGCTCGACAACGCATGGAAAGAACACCTGCGGTCAATGGATGACTTGCGCACCAACGTGCAGCACGCGCGTTTCGAACAGAAAGATCCGCTGCTCATCTACAAGTTTGAATCGTACCAGTTGTTTAGCGCAATGCTCAGCAAACTTAATGTTGAAATTGCTTCTTTCTTGATGAAGGCGCAATTACCAGCGCGAACCGACAGTGTACGCCGTGCGCAATCGCCGCAACGTCCTGATGACGCGAAGTTGCAAACCAACAAAGATGGCGTTGAGAACATCGCGCAAGCGTCAAATCAAATGCGCCAAGCGGCTCAAAACGTGGGGCAACGCCAAGCCGTTGTTCAACCGCGTAAAGCCGATAAAACGATCGGACGAAACGATCCTTGTCCTTGCGGTTCGGGTAAAAAATACAAGCAGTGCCACGGCATCGAGTCGTGATCGCTCGCTAAAAAAGTTCGTGTGGGGTGAGGAGTTGCGGGGTTTTCACCGCGACGCCCATCCGCGCGTTTAGCGCTAAACCAAAATCACGCGCAGTTTCAGGTGTATTCACGCTATCAGGCTGGTGAATCAAAACATACACCTCGCGAAGGCCCCGCTGATGCCAAGCGTCGATGCGATCAATCCAGGTTTTTATGCGCTCGCTATCGCTCGGATGGAGGTTGTTGCCGCCAAAACGCAGCACCAAAAATGGCGCGGTGCAGCGCATGTGCACGGCATCCCGCCGTCCGGCCGTGTCAGAGATCACCGCACCAATACCCAAAGCTTCCATCGCCTGCCATACCTGCTCGGCAGCTAACGCAGGGGTGAACCAATCAGGATGGCGGAATTCGATGGCCAAGGGCAACTCACGCGGCCATTGCATAAGATAATCAAGGAGCACTTGGGCGCTGTTCAATCCGAAATTGGGCGGCAATTGAATAAATGACGGACCCAATTTATGCTCCAACGCAAGCAATGCGGCAATAAACTCATCGGTGAGCCCGGTGCAGTTGTTGAAGCGCCGAAAGTGCGTGATCAATTGCGGAAATTTGGGGCAAAATCGAAATTCATCGCCGACGTAACTCGCCCATTTTTGCAGGGTTTCAGGTGGATGGATGCGGTAATGCGTCGCATTCAATTCCAGCGTGTCGAAGTGTTTGCCGTACAACAGAGGAAACGACTTAACGGGCGTTTTACTCGGAAAAATCTTTCCCTTCCATGCTGGAATGTTCCACATCGTGCCGCCAATGCGTACGGCGAAATCATCCGGGCGATCGCCCGAAAGTACCCGCAGGGTTTGCTTATGATCGCCCGGAAGGGTGAAATCCAAGCCGTCGACTGTTTCTAATTTGCCATACTTCACCAGGTAAAGTTCTGAAAAAACACCCCGCGATTCAGTACTTCGTGCAGTGCTTTGTACCTTCGAGGCAAAGACTTGCACGCGTGAACCAAACTTCGAATGACGATCCGCTTGATTTTTCACCTGATGAGGCAGCGAAGGATCTCAACGAACAACCCTTTAAACACTTGCGTTTAGCCGTTGCGGCTATACTCGTGCTTGGTTTTTTATTTCGGTTTCAGCATTGGCCCTATGGAAGTTACATTTTGTTGATGGGGCTCACAGGCTGGGTTCTTTGGAACGTATTGTTGTTGACCCGGTTCAGAGTGCTTGGTCTTGCTGAGCGTTGGTACACTTTTGGAAGGTTGACCATGGCTTTTGCGGTTGTTGTTGGATTGTTCTTCGGCAGCACGCTTACTTTTTTCGTGTTCGGATTAGCTGCCCTCCTCTTTATTTTGGGCATGGCCACTTCGGAAAAGTGATCAAATTAGTACGCGGGTAAAGAATAGGTCAACACTTGTGAATTTGCCGATGGAGTGAGCGGCTGACTTGTTTAGTTTCGCCGCATGGTGAAAGAGGTCATTCAATTGTTTTTCCCGAAAGTGTGCGTTAGCTGTTCGCTCGATGTGCCGCCGCCGGGGCGCTCCATTTGCTTGAATTGCGAAATGGATTTGCCGCGGGCGCTGCTGCCAGTTGGCCCGCAATTTGTAGAGAAAGTATTTTGGGGGCGTTTGCCTTTGGTTGGGGCTTATGCGTGGTTGCGTTTTCGGAAAGACAACCGCGCACGCGACTTGCTGCACAACCTGAAATACGGGGGTGATCCTGAACTTGTGCGGGAGATGGGACGTCGATTTGCGCTGGAGTTGGTGAAAATTGAAACCCACGTACATCCTGATGTACTTGTTCCTGTGCCTTTGCATCCGAAGAAACTCAAAGTTCGCGGGTACAATCAGGCAGAGCTCATTGCGCTAGGTATGGCCGATGTGCTGCGGGTGCCAGTGGTGAATAACCTCCTTGAACGCGTCGAACACCGCACTTCGTTGACCAAGCTGGGCCGTACTGACCGCTGGGAGCAAATTCAGACGGGTTATCGGCGAACAAACCTTCAGAGCCAAAAAGCACAGCATTTCTGCCTTGTCGACGATGTGATAACCACCGGCGCGACGATTGAAGCATGTGGATCGCTGCTCTTGGAAGAGGGCAGCAACTATTTGTCTATAGCTTCCCTTGCCTACGCTGAACGCCTATTCTGAATCGAAACCGTTTATCTTTGTGACATGCACGAAAATGTGACCATCGCCCGAAATCTGGACAAAGCCGAAAAATACAGGCTAGCCGAACTTCAAATAGCAGCTTTGCTGCAAGGAGAGCCCAATCGTATTGCAAATTTGGCCAACACAGCAGCGGCCTTGAAAGAGATCTTCGGCTTTTTTTGGGTCGGTTTTTACATGCTTGATCAAGATGTGCTCGTACTGGGGCCTTTTCAGGGAACAGTCGCTTGTACGCGACTCTATCGCGGGAAAGGCGTTTGCGCGGCAGCTTGGGAGCAGAATGAAACAGTGCTCGTGCCTGATGTAGATGCATTTCCAGGACATGTTGCTTGCAGCAGTGCAAGTCGCTCTGAAATTGTGGTGCCACTGCGAGATCGTTCAGGCGAAGTGGTAGGCGTGCTCGATGTCGATAGTGATGTTTTAGATGACTTTGATGACACCGATCGAGTGGGTTTGGAGCGCATAGTAAAGGTTGTGGAGGCCCATTTATGATGCGCGTTATCGGTTATTTGTTGCTCGCAGTAGGCCTGTTGGCTTGCGCGAAAATTGTTCCGCCAGATGGGGGCGAGCGCGACCTTGATCCCCCGCAATTACTTGCTGTAGATCCGCCCAATGAGAGTGTGAACTTCAAAGCCACTTCGGTGTATCTCAGCTTTGATGAGTATGTTCAGCTTGCTGATATTTACAACCAGTTGGTAGTGTCTCCGCCGTTGCGCGAGCGGCCAGAAATTAAACTCAAGAAGCGCGGTGTTGAAATTACCTTCATGGAGGCGCTATTACCCGATGTGACCTACACGTTGAATTTCGGTGAAGGCATTAAGGATTATTCAGAAGGCAATGCGGCCACCGTGGTTTATGTTTTTTCGACGGGAAGTACACTCGATAGTTTGGTGTACGCAGGAAAGGTGGTCGATGCTTATACAGGAGCGCCATTGAAAGGCGTGCGGGTGATGCTCCACAGGAACTTGGCAGACAGTGTGCCGCGGGTCGAAAAACCCTATTACGTTGCTCGAAGCGGTGAAGACGGTTTCTTCCAATTTGACTATTTGGCTGCGGGCGATTACCGCTTGTTTGCGCTTGAAGAGAGTAATCTGAACTACCTCTTTGATGACCCCACTGAGCGCATTGCGTTTTTGCCTGAGCCCATTCAACCCTACAATCGCGGCGATTCATTGCAAATTCCCACACTGCGCTTAAGCCAAGAGCGCGATAGCACTGTGTTCATTCAAAACTACTCGGCTGACAGCTCAGGTTTTTTGAGAATCCAGATCCAGGGTGATTACCGCAGCGATGTACGCCTTGTGGCGAGCGACACAACTCGGGGTCAACACGTATATTTTATGCCCCCCGACTCGTTGTTCGCCTGGGTAGATCGACGCGATGGCCAGGAGTTTTCGTGGTTCTTCGAAGCTGGTGAGCGCCGTGACACGTTGTTGGCCGAAGCTTTTGTCGTTGGTAAAAAGAAGCTGGGGTTTCGTTCAAAGTTACCCGCTACAGTCAGTGCTGATGATACGTTGAGACTCGCATTTGTTCGCCCCATTGCAACGATCGATACAGCGCGCATCCAATTGTATCGTGATAGTATTTTGTTACCTGCAATTCCATTTGTTGCTTCCCAGCGTTCACCGTTTGATTTACAATGGTTGTTTGGGTTGGAGGATGGAGGTAGCTATCGTGTGTTGCTCGATCCGGGAGCGGTTACGAGCCGTGAAGGTTGGCAAAACGACAGTTTGGTATGGAAGTTTAAAGCCCATCCGACGGCGCATTATGGCAAAGTAATCATCCGATTGAACGGCGTTCAGCCCAATGTGAAATGTTTTCTTGAGTTATACCGTGAAGGGCAGGTGTCATCCGACCGCAAGGTCGAAATCACCCAAGATCGCACCTGCCAATTTGAACGCTTACTGCCTGCTACATATCGTGTGCGTTTGGTTTACGATGCCAACGAAAATGGAGCATGGGACCCGGCGAATTACGCGCAAGGTGCGCAGCCCGAAGGGGTAGTGAACCTCGCTGAACCCATTCAAGTGCGCTCGAATTGGGACTTGGAAGTAGACTGGATCATTGAAAATTAGGGTAGTAAAGCAACCAATGTGTATATTAGACGGTCAATAACTAGACCGACCAATTACAATATCAAATGAAGTTCCACTTAATTGCTGTGTTATGTTGCTCGATTCTGCTGCCAGCCATGGCATTCGGGCAGGGTGCAATTCCGACCAAAGGCAAAGAGTTTTGGGTTGGTTTTATGCAGAATTGGGAGAGCATTCCTTCAGAGAATGAGCAATTGAACTTGTTCATTACTTCTGATCAAAATACTACGGGAACCGTTGAAGTCCCTGGTCAAGGTTGGAGTCAGAATTTTACCATTACAGCGAATCAAACGACGACGGTTACCATCCCCAATGGTATTGCTGAACACTTCACCAGCGAGGTGGTTGAATCGAAAGGGGTATATATTGAAACTCAGGATACGGTTGCCGTTTTTGCAATCAATTTTCAGGCGTACACGGCTGACGGCACCAAAGTTTTGCCGATTCAATCGTTGGGAACCGAGTACCGCGTGGTTTCATATCGGAGTGTGCAAAGCAGTGTCAACAATGGTACGGAGTTACTTATCGTAGCAACCGAAGACGGGACTGAAGTTGAGATCATTCCGACAGTTACTACCTTGGGTGGCAATCCTGCAGGGGTACCTTTCACAGTTCAGCTCGACCGGGGCGATTCGTACCAAGTCAAGTCAGCTGATGAATCGCTAGATATTACGGGCACCGTGGTTCGCGGAACCGAAGCCAGTGGTGATTGCAGGCCTTTTGCCGTGTTCTCGGGCACTGTTTGCGCACGTGTGCCGTATGCATGTACCGCGTGCGATCACATTTTTGAACAAAATTTCCCTTCAAATACTTGGGGAACTGAATATGTTGTTGTGCCCTTCAATTCAACGACCCAGTACACGTTTAGAATCCTTGCACAAGAAGACAATACGGCTGTGACGGTGAATGGTGGTGCGCCATTTATTTTGAATGCAGGTCAGTTTCAAGAGTACAACAGTGTTACCAATGTGCGTTGTGTGTCTGCTGACAAAGGGGTGTGTGTAGTGCAATATATGGAAGGTGTTTCGTGCGCGAATAGTGGTGATCCGGCCATGATGATTCTGAACTCTGCAGATCAAAAAATTGGCGACATTACCTTTTCAACGGTGACCTCGAATGTAATCACGAACCATCGATTAACCGTAATTGTTGATGCAGCAGATATTGCTACGGTGAGCCTTGATGGTGCACTCGTTCCTGCCGCGAGTTTTACCAACATTGGCACCTGTTCAGAATTTTCTTATGCGCATATTACCATTGCGCCGGGCAGCCATACCTTGCAAGCCCCAAATGGTTTCACAGCCTATGTTTACGGCACCGGTAGTGCTGAAAGTTATGCCTACTCGGTGGGTTCGTTTACACCCGCTCCTCCGATTGAGGTTGAAGAGGCCTTTTGCACGAATAACGCGGTTACCATGGCTGTTGAAGGCGGTTTGACCAATGTGTATTGGTATGCACAATCAAACCCTGACGAGATTCTCGGTTACGGAAATCCATTTATTTTAGAACCTCCTTATGCAACTGATATTTACGTAGGTGTAGGTGATCAGTTCTTGAGCGGATGCGTGATTGAGTCATTATTCAGCGTCGAAAACCCTGACCCAATAGATGTGACCGTAACCCAATCGGCCACTGAAATTTGCCAGTTTCAAAGCGTGCAACTCAATGCCATTCCAAACCCTGCAAGTGGTGCCTATGTTTACACGTGGACACCAGCAGCAGGTCTCGATAACCCCAACATTGCCAATCCGATCGCAACGCCGATGTCAACCACAACCTATTCGGTTTTGGTTTCTACATTAACAGGCTGCAGCAGCGGAACAGGTGTAGCTGAACCAATCGAGGTGAGCGGTGGCAATGTGACTGCCTTTGAAATTACGGCCCCTGCGCCAGGCATTTGTTTCGGTGAAACGATCGACTTGAGCCTTGATATTGAAGCCGTTGTATTCGAAGACGACTTCGACCCCGGTATTTCTTGGGGCTTGTGGGCGAATATCACCAACGGAAGTCAATCAATAGATTGTGGTGCCGTGAATGCCAATGCGCTCTACTTCAATGGGATTGGCGGACGCTCAGCTACAACCAATGCCATCAACCTCATCAACGGCGGGAGCATTTTCTTTGCCTTGAAGATTGGTGCTGACGTTGCGCCATGTGATAATGCTGATCCCGGTGAAGATGTAGTGCTTGAATACTCCACGGCTGGTCCGCTCGGTCCTTGGACATTGCTTCAAACCTTTAACGAAGCAGCCTACCCTGACTTCACGAATATCAGCGTAAACGTGCCACCTGCGGCTCAAACAGCGGCAACCCATTTCCGATGGAGGCAGTTGGCGAATTCGGGCAACAATCAAGACAATTGGGCGCTCGATAACATTCAAATCGGTGCATTGAATACCGAAGCAATTGCCTTTGAATGGTCACCTTCGAATGTGCTTGATGACCCAACGTCGCAAAACCCAACTGCTACGCCCACCGAAGACACCATGTTCTATGCAATTTTTACCGATTTGCAAACAGGTTGTGCCTACAGCGACTCGGTTTTCGTTACGGTTACCCCTGAAATAAATTTGGCCTTGACGCCAGATACTGTGGTGTGCGGCCCGTCAGGGATTGCGCTCGAAGCAATTCCCGATTTTATTGATACATACACCTACAGCTGGATTGGCGCGAACCTCAGCAACGCGAATGTTGCCAACCCCATTGCCAACCCAACGTTGACCACAACCTATGCCGTAACGGTGACCTCAACCAATGGCTGTGCGGTCCAAGGTGAGGTTGAAGTTGTAGTAAGCGATCTGAATAATTTGCAAGCATCCGTTTCTGAGACGCTCATTTGCGTTGGTCAAGAAATTGTGCTCGAAGCACTCATTGATAGCGATTCACCGGTGAGCATTGAATGGGCTCCCAGTGCCGATTTGGTTGATGCGAACGCCGCAACGACTGCAGCCACGCCGGCTGCGTCGGTTACATATACAATTACCGTTACCGACTTACTCACAGGGTGTGTGCTTGATGATTCATTCGACATTGAGGTGTCGCAAGCCTTTTCTGTGGACGCTGGTGAAGACCTCGATTTGTGTGTAACGCAAGGACATGTGTTGAATGTGACCACAGACAGCAATGAACCACTCATATGGAGTTGGACGAACGCCTCGGTGCTTTCAAGCGGTGCTGTGCAGAGTCCGTCGATTTCAATTCCAGGAACTTATACGTTCACTGTGTCGGCTTCAACGGCCGCAGGTTGCACGGCCGCAGACGAAATACAGATCACTCAGATTTTTGAAGGATTTGAACTTGGACCCAATGTGGTCGTTTGTGAAGGTGAAACTGTATTGATTGATGCGGGCTTTGATAACGGGTCGTTGCACGGCTGGAACACGGGCGAAACAACCCCAAGCATTGAAGTGACACAAAGTGGTATCTATACCGTTGAAATTACCAGCCCCGAAGGTTGCGTAGTAACCGATGCGATGACCGTTGATTTTTTGCCCATTCCCGAACCTGATTTGGGCAATGACCCTGGATTGTGCGTCGGCGATGTGTACACCTTAACGCCAAACACTGTGGGCGCAAGTTATGCATGGAGCACCGGTTCAAGCGCGCCTCAAATCACGGTCGTAAGTTCAGGTACCTATGCTGTGACGGTTACCAATGCCGCGGGATGCTCGCAAAGCGATGAAATTGAATTGGTCTTTCAGCCGCTGCCGACTACAAATTTGCCTGAAGTTGTGACGGTGTGCGAAGATGAGGTGGTTACACTCGACCCTGCGGGTAACGGTGTAACCTTCGAATGGTCAACAGGCCAGCAGGCACCTACCATTCAGGTGAATACATCAGGTGTTTACCAAGTGGATGTCGCCAGTGAATTTGGCTGTGTTACAACGGATGAAACTGAAGTGACCATGGTGGCTTACCCCATTTTGGATATTGGCCCTGATGCCGCCTTGTGCATGGGTGAATCTTTCACCATGTCGAGCGGTCAGCCTGATCTGAATCACGTGTGGTCAACCGGTGAAACTACCCCAGAAATTACTGTTACACAATCGGGCATTTACACATTGACGGTCGACAATGGCTACTGCTTTATTGCTGATGACGCCACCGTGGTGTTCAACTTATTGCCTGCCAACCCTATGTTTGCCGACACTGCGTATTGCTTTGAAATGCCGCCATACGAAGCCGTTCTCAACGCGTTGAATCCGGGTAGTACTTACCTCTGGGACGATGGCAGCACGAGTCAGCTACGCACCATCAACAGCGAAGGGATGTACAATGTGACCATCACAACGGCTTTTGGTTGTGCGCTCACATTCAATTACTATGCGGTTGAGCTATGTCCGGGTTACACGCTCTACATCCCCAATGCGTTTACGCCTGATCAAGATGGAATCAACGACGTGTTCCGCGTTGTCGGCTTGAGTATTGAAGATTTCGAAATGAGTATCTGGAATCGCTGGGGCGAAAAGATTTGGGATACAACCGATATCAACGAACCTTGGAACGGCAGCTACAAAAACCGTCAACACTACGTAGAAGCAGAAAACTATGTCTACGTGGTACGTTTCACCTACCGCGATGAGGTTACCGATGAGGTTTCAGCATGGCAAGAGGTAACGGGCTTTGTGACAGTTATTCGTTGATTTCTAGGAAGCGTTTCACATTGCCCAAGGTGCCGAAAACAACCAACGTATCGGTGTCATAAACCACCATCTCTGCTTTAGGAACGCCTAAAATGTGCTCTGTGCGCACCACTTTGCCGTCAAGCTCTTCCTCATAACACCGTTTAATGGTGATGAGCGTAAGGTTGTAACGATCAACCAAATCAAGGTCTTCAACGGTGCGGTTGGCGATACCCCTTGGAGCTTTCACTTCGGCCACCTCATAGTTATCGGGCAGCTGCAAGAATGCCGTGATGTTGGGGTTGATGAGTTGCTCGGCAACCAAAGTCGCGAACTCCTCTTCAGGCGCCAGAATTTCTTGAATGCCAAGTGCACGTAAAATGCGTTTCTGGTTTTCACCACTCGCCCGAACGATAATCCGAGGAACCTCCAAATCAATCAGGTTCATCACGGTCAAAATCGTTGCTTCGAAGTTTTCACCAATGGCGACAATGGCTGCGTTCATTTCATTGACGCGCTGCGAAAGCAATGCTTTACGGTCGGTGGTGTCGAGCGTAACCGCTAAGGCCACATCGTCTTTGAAGAACTCAATGCGGTCAGGATTGCTGTCAAAGGCGTAAACCTCTGACCCTTTTGATGATAATTTTCGGGCGATTTCGGCGCCGTAGCGCCCTACCCCAATTACGGCAAATCGTTGTGTTGGCATGGTCGAAAGGTACTATTTAACGCAAACACTGCTGCAAAATTTCGCCAAAACGATGCACGTCTGCAAAGGAATTGTACAAGGGGGCAGGAGCCATGCGAATTACATTCGGTTCGCGCCAATCAACTACAACGCCTGCCGAGGTCAATGCATCAAACAAGCGTTTACCGCGACCATGAACCAAAATCGAAAGTTGGCTTCCACGCTCATCTGCAGCTTTCGGGGTGATGACTTCAAAATCAGTATCTGCAAATTGGGCCGAAATTTCATCGAGTATGAACTCGAGGTAAGCGGTAAGTTTTTCGCTCTTCGAGCGGATGGCCGCCATTCCCGCTGACGAGAAAATATCAAGTGAAGCGCGGTGCGCAGCCATGTTCATCACCGGCGCATTGCTCATTTGCCAGCCCTCAGCGCCCTCAATTGGATGGAAACCGGGTTGCATCGCAAACCGGGTTGATTTGTCGTAGCCCCACCAACCCGCAAAACGCGGTAGTTCAGGTGATTTGGCATGCCGTTCATGCACATAGGCTCCTGCAACCGATCCCGGGCCGCTATTTAAATACTTATAGGTGCACCAGCATGCGAAATCTACATCCCAATCGTGCAAATTTAAAACCACGTTGCCCGCCGCATGGGCGAGGTCAAATCCTACAACTGCGCCAACCGCGTGGCCAGCTCGGGTGATGGCTTCCATTTTCAACACTTGGCCGGTGTAGTAATTCACACCGCCCAACATCACCAAAGCGAGCTCTGAACCGTGGGCTTCAATTTGAGAAATGATGTCTTCATGACGCAAGGTGTGCTCGCCCGCGCGCGGAGCCACCTCGATCATGTGCGCTGCAGGATTTAAGCCGTGAAAGCGAAGCTGCGATTCAATGGCGTACTGGTCACTCGGGAATGCTTTCGATTCACACAAGATCTTCGTGCGGCCCGTGGTTTTATCAGGACGAAAAAACGAGACCATCAACAGGTGCAAATTCACCGTTAAGGCGTTCATCATCACAACCTCTTTGGGTAAGGCGCCAACAATGCGTGCGGCATCTTCGGTAAATCGCTCGTGGTAGCTGTACCACGGATTGCGCGCGTGAAAGTGCCCTTCTACCCCCCACGTAGCCCAATCGTCGAGTTCAGTCAATAAGGCTTCGCGCGCTGCTTTAGGCTGCAGCCCCAATGAGTTGCCCGTAAAGTATAAAACTTCTTTGCCATTAATCACCGGAAAGTGAAACGATGCGCGATAACCGCGCAGCGGGTCAAGCGCGTCTTGCGCATGTGCGTAAGCGGCAGTATTTTCAAAGGTCATTGCTTCCGTTGCTTTTGTCATAACTTTGCAGTTCGCCGACGAAGTTCGGTAATTTTCATGGCTCTAAAGAACAACTTGCCCATGTGATCGTTTGATTTCTCAAACACCCTCAATTCATTTGCTCATCGATTATTGCTCAAAAGCTCGTAGATCTCATGTTGTCACGCAAAACCTCAGAAACTCTTTTCGCGAAAGCCAAAACTTACTTCCCCGGCGGTGTAAACAGTCCCGTTCGTGCATTCGGTGCAGTTGGCGGAACCCCGCTATTCATCGATAAAGGCGACGGCGCAATGATTTGGGATGCCGATGGCAATGCGTTCATCGACTTCTGTTGCTCATGGGGACCTTTGATTTTAGGGCACAACCATCCTGCCGTTAGGCAGAAAATTATCGACGCCGTAGGCCAAGGAACCTCGTTCGGTGCGCCAACCCGCATGGAGAATGAACTCGCTGAACTCATTTTAACCCATCACCGCTACCTTGAACGCATTCGTTTTGTAAGCTCAGGAACGGAGGCCGCGATGAGTGCGATTCGCTTGGCACGTGGGGTTACCGGCCGCAGTAAAATCATCAAATTCGATGGTTGCTACCACGGGCATGTCGATGCCTTGCTCGTGAATGCAGGCTCAGGATTGGCAACGCTCGGCACTTCGTCGAGCGCGGGTGTGCCCGAAGCCTATGCCCGCGAAACCATTGTGCTGCCGCTCAATGACCGCGAAGCCCTTGAAACTGCCGTAAAAACGTACAAAAATGAGATCGCCTGCGTGGCCATAGAGCCCATTCCAGCAAACAACGGGTTGCTCATTCAAGACATCGAATTTTTGCGCTTTGTGCGCGAGATAACCAAGCGCGAGGGTATTATTCTCCTTTTTGATGAGGTCATCAGCGGATTCCGAGTCGGTTTTGAGGGGGCTGCGGGCTACTACGGCATTCAACCGGATGTACTTGCTTTCGGTAAAATTATTGGCGGTGGCATGCCGGTCGGTGCCTACGGAAGCAGCAGTGAAATTATGGCACATGTGGCGCCCGAAGGCCCTGTTTATCAAGCAGGCACCCTGTCTGGAAATCCGGTGGCCATGGCCGCAGGTATTGCCCAGCTGACCGAATGCCTTAAGCCAGGCTTTTACGAAGAGCTTGAGCGAAAAACCGCGCTTTTGGTTGATACAATCATGGCCCACAGTCAAGCCCGGGGATATGCGTTTCGCATGTTTACACGGGGCTCAATTTTTTGGCTGGCCTTCAGTGATCGGGTGTTCATTCGCAAAGCGTCTGAAATTGACCCAGATAGCATGAAGTATTTTAACGTGCTTCACCGCGAATTGCTCGAGCGTGGGGTGTACCTTGGTCCCAGTGGCTATGAGGTTGGCTTTGTTTCAGCCGCCCACACCGATGCCCAACTTTTACAAGCAGCGGAAGCGTTCAAAACTGCGCTAGACGTGGCCTACCAAGCGTAGCAATAGTATCGAAGCCGGTAAAAGAATCAACAGGCCGTCGAGCAGGCCGGTGTAATACATCGGCGATAGGTCGCTGAGTTTGCGCCGGGTGAGCGGCCAAATGGCAAAGGCACTCGCAACGTATACAACGCTGTATATGACATGCGTTAATCCGATACCATAGTGTAGGTGCAAGCCGCTCAAAAGAAGGAGGATCGCTATCGCCACGTACCCCGAACTTCGCGGACCTATCACCATTGGTAGCGTGCGCAGGCGCGAATTGTCAAGGTGCATGTCGCGCACATCAAAAGGTATCGTTAAGGCGAGCACAAAGAAAAGGCGTTCGACACCGTAAATGAGCACGAATGCCGATGGCAGTTCGATTTGGTTTTCGGCCTGAACGGCCGGATAAAACACGGTCGCGAGGGTCCATACCAAGGCCACCAATGGCAGCTTCACATAGGGCAGTTCGCGGAGTGCTGACCATCCAACGGATGAGGGAAGGATGCGCAGGCCATATCCAACTGCTGGTACAGCCGCAATGGCGAGTATGAGCAAGCCTGCGTGTGCAAGGTGGGGTAGGGTAAATGCCAATCCGAGCGCAGCGAGCAAAACCAAACCGCGATGCATGTTGGGCGATAAACTGGCTTTTTGAAGGTCATTTTGCTGTGATTCAGCTTGTTTCAGCTTGACCCATCGCAGCAGGTTGTAGACCAAAAGTGTTGAAAAGGCAACCGCGAGGGGTGCAACACTGGGCCTTTCGAAACACTCGATTTCAGTGAGTAAAGCGAGCATTGCAGCCCCCAGCGCAATCCAAATGTGGCTTTGAACAACGAAGCGAAACCAAGGCATGCGCTCGGCAAGCAATTTAATGGACGAAAATGTAATAAGCGGCAGCGCCGATGACCATGCCGGCGACACCGCCTTTGAGCCCTCCGAGAACCTTGCGCGAGCGCGCCACGCGTTCATAACCTAAAGCGTAGACTTCGTTGAAGCGGTGCTGGGGATTTGTAATGGCCTGCTCTTGAATGCGCATCACAGGCGCAAACTGCAGGCCGGCATAGGCAAGCGGTGTAACCATGGTGAGAATCAAACCTCCTGAAGCTATAAACGCTACACCACCTGCGACAACGGTGCCCACGAGGGTGGTGAGTCGTGGCTTGTAGTTGGCACGTGCATCTTGTTCGCCTGCAATGTAAATGCGCATTTCGTCGGTGGTTAAATCGTCGCCGACAATGGCGTCAGGCGCGTAAAGAACCCATTCACCTTCAGCAAAAGTAACTGAGAAGATTTCTGATTTATGGATCGAGACCTCTTTCAAACGGGTTTTGTTTTTGGCAAAAAGCGACTGTCGTTTTCGGGCAACCGCAAGCACCAAGTCGCTACCTGTTGTCGTGAGCAGTTTTCCATTGATCGTGTGACCTGACATACGCAGTACACTCACCTCTGCAGGCAGCGCAGGGAGTTCAAAAAACACTTGGTTGAAGACATCAATGCTGTCAGTCACCCAAGGCAATTGATCAACCTCAGGCAAGAAGAAGACGGCTGACCATGTTGCAGGGGTGGTGAGGTTTTGGGCTTCGGTGCTAATTTTGAATTGGGCATTGGCAGACGGGGCAATGCCGGTGCGCAGGCGTGCAGTCGGTTGCTGCGTTTTTGTGCAAAAGGGGTCGGCAATGACTCCAGCCTTGCGTTGCTCGATTTGAAAGGCGAAAAGCTCGACGAGTACTTGTTGGATGCTGTCGGCCAACAGGTCAGCCTCGGGTTGCTGCAGTTCAACACATACACTGTCGCCCGGTTGGATGCGCAGGGTATATAACATGTCATCGGTGGCGTTGCCAACCGGTATCATCCACGGATGTTGTGCGATGAGGAAGTGGGTCAGAAGCACAAACGGCAAAACAAGGATCAGGAAACGCATGGTTCTGGGTTTGGTCAAAGGTAACAAGGGCAAGCGAAACACCACAGGCCTTCGCCTGTTCTTTCGCGAAGAACCCACTGTTAAGAAGCTGTTCAGAGATGTGATGAACATCACGTTTGAAGGTGTGTAAAAACAGTCGCGGAGAAGTATATTTGCAGCCCAATGAATCAATGACATCATTATGGAAACAGGATCATTTGCAGCCCGCCACATCGGCCCACGTAAGCACGAAGAAGAACACATGCTCAAGACGGTTGGCGTTGCGTCACTCGATGAGTTGATCGACAAAACCATCCCCGCAAACATTCGTTTGAAGCGCGAACTTCGCATGGATGAGCCCATGACGGAGCGCGCCTATTTGACGCACTTGCGCAAGTTGGCTGCGAAAAATGACCTGTTCACGAATTATATAGGTATGGGATATTTCCCTACCGTAACGCCGCCTGTTATTCAGCGGAATGTACTTGAAAATCCGGGTTGGTACACGGCTTACACGCCCTATCAAGCTGAGATTGCGCAAGGCCGTCTAGAGGCATTGCTCAACTACCAAACCATGGTCAGCGACCTGACCGGTTTGCCGATTGCAAACGCCTCACTCCTCGATGAGGGAACGGCTGCAGCGGAAGCGATGCTTATGTTCTTCTACAACCGTTCACGCGATAAGGTTAAGGGCAATGCGATGCGATTGTTGGTTGATGAAAACCTCTATCCGCAAACCATTGACGTAGTGAAAATGCGTGCACACCACCTCAATATCGTGGTGGATGTGAAGCCTTGGCGCGCATTTGACATGGCCGACGATGTATTTGCTTGCTTGATCCAATATCCTGACGGTGTTGGTGCAGTTCAAGATTACAGCGGTTTAACTGCTGCGGCTGGTGAAAAAGATATTCAAGTTGCGGTTGCCAGTGATTTGGCAGCACTGGCTTTGATCACACCTCCGGGAGAGTGGGGCGCCGATGTGGTGCTCGGTAACTCACAACGGTTCGGTGTACCAATGGGCTTTGGCGGCCCGCATGCGGCGTTCTTTGCTACAACCGATAAATTTAAGCGCCACATTCCAGGTCGCATCATTGGTGTGTCTGAAGATCGCCGTGGAGGCATGGGCTTGCGCATGGCTTTGCAAACGCGTGAGCAGCACATTCGTCGTGACAAAGCAACGAGCAACATTTGCACGGCCCAGGCTTTGCTGGCTGTAATGGCTTCAATGTATGCGGTATATCACGGTGCATCGGGTATTCGTGCGATCAGTGCGAATATTCACCGCAAAGCACGCGCGGTTGAAGCAGCGCTCAAATCAGCTGGTTTTGCACAAAAGAATGCTTTCTTTTTTGACACATTGTGTGTAGAAACAGGTGCCAAAACAGAACAAATACGGGCAGCAGCAACAGCTGCGAAAATCAACTTGCGCTACTATGCAGATGGTGCCCATGTGGGTATTTCAATGAGTGAGGTAGACGATGCCGGCTCAATTGCGCGGTTGTTGGCTGTATTCGGCGTGCAGAATGCGGTTGCAGATATCAAAGGCCAACAAGGAAACGTAGGCAAACTTGATCGTACATCGGCTTTCTTGACACACCCGATTTTTAATACCTTCCACTCTGAAACTGAAATGATGCGCTACCTCAAGCGCCTCGAGAATAAAGATTTGTCGTTGACGCATGCGATGATTCCATTGGGATCATGCACAATGAAGTTGAATGCAGCAGCTGAATTGTTGCCAATTACTTGGCCCGAGTGGGCTGAAATGCACCCGTTTAGTCCAGCTGAACAAACCAAGGGATATCAGGAGTTGTTGGCTGACCTCGGTCGCGATCTTGCCGAGGCAACGGGCTTTGCAGCGGTTAGCTTGCAGCCGAATTCGGGCGCCTCTGGGGAGTATGCTGGTTTGCTTGTGATTCGCGCCTACCACGATGCGCGTGGCGATCACCACCGTGACATTTGCCTTATTCCTTCATCAGCGCACGGAACAAACCCGGCAAGCGCAGTGATGGCAGGTATGCAAGTGGTTGTGGTGGCGTGCGACGATGATGGCAACGTTGATGTTGCAGATTTGCGTGCAAAAGCAGAACAGTACAGCGACCGTTTGGGCGCGTTGATGGTGACCTATCCGTCAACCCATGGCGTGTTTGAAGAGGCCATTGTAGAAATCAATGCCATCATTCACAGCCACGGTGGACAAGTGTATATGGACGGCGCAAACATGAATGCGCAAGTTGGTTTGACTAATCCGGGCAACATCGGGGCAGACGTATGTCACTTGAACTTGCACAAGACCTTTGCAATTCCGCACGGGGGTGGTGGTCCTGGCATGGGACCAATTGGCGTCGCAGCACATTTAGCACCGTTCTTGCCAGGTAACCCGGTTATTAAGACGGGAGGCGAACAGGCCATCGGCGCGGTTTCATCAGCACCCTTTGGTAGCGCTTTGATTTTGTTGATTTCTTACGGGTACATTAAGATGCTAGGTGCTCAGGGATTAACAGACAGCACGCGGTATGCCATTTTGAATGCCAACTACATACGCGCCCGCTTAGAAGGCGCCTATGATGTACTTTATAAGGGCAAAACGGGAACCGTGGCCCACGAGATGATTCTCGAGTGCCGTGAGTTTAAGAAAGCCGGCGTTGAAGTAACCGATATCGCGAAGCGTCTCATGGACTATGGGTTTCACGCGCCAACAGTGTCATTCCCTGTTGCAGGTACGCTCATGATTGAGCCAACCGAAAGTGAAAGCGTGCAAGAACTCGATCGTTTTTGTGAAGCTATGCTCTCAATTCGTCGCGAAATTCAAGAGGTAATTGATGGCAAGGTAGATGCAGAAGATAATGTGTTGAAGATGGCACCACACACAGCTGATGAATTGGTAAGCAGCATTTGGCCACATGCCTACACGCGTGAAAAAGCAGCGTATCCGCTGCCGTACATTCGCCAAGCTAAATTCTGGGTCAGCGTTTCACGTGTTGATAACGCTGCGGGCGATCGTAACCTCGTTTGCACGTGTCCACCGATGGAAAGCTACATGATGGAGACCTCAAATTGAGTTTCATACTTATTCACACCCCGGTAGGGAAAAAGCGATTTTTAGTGTAGTTATAAAGATTGCTATATTTGCGTCGCTTGATTCATTCAATTCACGAAAAATTTAAATCATTCACTATGAAGAAGATCTACATGCTCTTTTTTGCGGTGCTCGTTGCTTCAGGCGCTATCGCCCAGCAAGCTCATCAGCCCGCTGCTGCTTCTCGTGCAGCTCAAACCCTCCGTGCCAATGACGGAGAAGCTTACAACGCAGGAAACCGTGCGGTTTTCTACACCAATGACTTCAGCAACTGCGCTGACTGGACCATTGACAACGCGAACAACGCGGGTTTTACCCAGTTCGTAGAAGGCCTTGATTTTGTTTGTGGTACAGCTGTGCCGACTGGTCCTGCTGCTATTGATGGCATTGCGTCAACTACTGCTTCAAACGGCTTTATGATGGTTGACTCTGATGAGTTCGGTGGTGAAGAAGGCGGTTCAGGAATTGAGAACAACTGGTTCCAATCAGCTCAACCCATTGACTGTTCTGCTCACCCCTTCGTTTCAATTAAGTTTGAAACATTCTACCGAATGTGGGACAACGGAAACAGCGACGGCAACGAATACTGCCTTGTTGAAGTTTCTCGCGACGGTGTAAACTGGCCTTCTTTGACCACTTTCGAAGTAAGCGAAGGTATGGTTGATTTCGGCGACGGTGACGGTATGGTGCAAGCGCGTTGGGAGTTGTTCCCAGACATGGAAACGCAAGATCCAGTTCAGAACCCAACAGTAATGGTTTTTGACATCACTTCAGCTGCAGGTGGTCAAGAGCAAGTTTGGATTCGTTTCCGTTGGAAAGGAACTTGGGGCTACGCCTGGATGGTTGACGATGTTGAGCTGTTCGACACCCCAGACAACGATATCGCTGTGGAGAGCTACGTAACTTATACCGACATTGAAGGCACAGGTATGTACGAGTACGGTGTATGGCCAACGTCACAGTTGACCGAACTTCAAATGGCTGCGCGCGTTCGTAACCTTGGTATCAACGAGGCAGCAAACGTAACGTTGACTGCTACCGTGAACGGCGAAGATGCAACGATGACTGCAACTCCAATTAACGTTCCTTACGCTTCAATTGACACTGCGCGTGCTGTTGGCTACACTCCCCCAGCAGTAGAAGGCATGTACGAAGTTGCGATCACCGTAACGCAAGATGCGGCTGACGAGAACATTGATGACAACACAGGCCTAACGTCATTCGAAATTACCGAGTTCAGCTATGGTCGTGACAACTCAGTTTATGAGAACTTCTTCCCAGCAAGCACGTATACAGGTGAATTCCAGGTTGCGAATGCTTTCCAGTTCTTTGGCGACGCTACCATTTATGGTATCGACGTGGCTTTCGTAGCTGGCGAGGCTGAGGCTCCGGTAGTGGCTCACGTACTTGATTTCGAAAACCTCGATATCGTAGTTTCGTCTGAAGAACTTGAGTTGAACCCAGAATTCATCAACACTAACCCTGTTGACGGTAACATCACTTGGTACACCTTCCGTTTGGAGGATCCAATTGATGTAACTGCAGGTGATGGATTCCTTGCGGCAGTAGAATCTTTCGGTGGTTCAGGTGTGCGCGTTGGTCGTTCGAAAGACGCTCCAGATCAAACCTGCTTCGTATACGGTGATTTCGGAACTGCTGGTTTCGATTGGTACTTCACAGGTAGCACTGCAATGGTTCGTTTCAACCTTGACCCGGCAACTGCTAACACGCCAAACAACATCCAAGAAGTGGCTTCAACCAACTTCTCATTGTTGCAGAACGTTCCAAACCCTGCTACAGGAACTACCCGCATCCGTTACAACCTCAACGCTGCTGATGCGGTTTCTTTCGAGGTAATGGATTTCACAGGTAAGCGTGTGATCATGCAAGACCTTGGCCGTCAAGTAGCTGGTGAGCACCAGTTCGACTTGAACATCGCTGACCTTGCTTCAGGCATGTACACTTACACACTCACTGTTGGTCAAGAGCGTGCAACACGCAAGATGATCATCAAGTAAGGGATTGAAAGAATACAAGAAAAAGGGCTCCAATTTGGAGCCTTTTTTCATTCTATAAATGTTGTGCGCATTGAGGTTTTCTGTAATTTCCCGTTTCTAAAAACAATCAGACATGAGGAAAATTTACATTTTAGCCGTTGCGGTTATGCTCGCAACAGCAGTAAACGCACAACGCCTTTCTGATCAACACGATTTTAACGCAATGTATTCTGCAGCTACAGCTGAAGAAAATGAGGCGTCACTTCGCATGGGTCAGGAAATGAACGCAACAAACCCTACCCGTGGTGGCGGTGAAAGCGTTTTTTATGAAGATTTCGCGAATGGCTTCGACGGAAACAATGGTTACGGCGGTTGGTCTGTTGAAGACACAGGAGGCGGCTCTATTTGGATGGTCGCTGATGCTAACAGCCCCGCTGGTGAGTTCTCAAGTACAATTGCTGGTCTCAATTCAAACACAGCTGCTAACGGCTGGGTGATCTTTGATTGCGACCTTTTCAATACACCGATTGCTGATGGTGTTTCTGACGTTGAAGGATGGATTACCTCTCCTTCAATCGACATGTCGACCATGAGCAGCGTTATCGTTGAATGGCAACAGTACTTTCGTTACTGCTGCTTCCCATTTGCTCCAGTTTTCTTGGAGGTGTCAAATGATGGCGGTACAACTTGGACGACCTTCGAAGCGAAAGGTAACTTCATTGAGTCTGCAAACACCTTGTCTGCAAACCCATTGAATACCTCTGTAGACGTTTCATGTGCTGCTGCAGGCCAAGCTGATGTTCGCATCCGTTTCGCCTACAAACAAGCGCCTGAGACTGGTAACGGTTACTCACACTATTTCTGGGGTATCGATGACGTGTCAGTTTACGAGAATCCAATCCTGAGCGACCTTTCTGCGGTGCAAGCAGCCACCAATGACCTCGCAAACTTGCTCGAGTTCACACGCATTCCGCTTGATCAAGCGGTTCCTGGAGATCAAGGTGGTATGATCGCTGGTTTGATCTACCGCAATACGGGCAACCTCGATATCGAGAACACGATCGTGACTTTCGAGATCCTTGATGATAACGGTACTGTACTTAATACGACCACTTCTGACGCATTCACAGCAGTTTCAGCAGCCAATAGCCCTGTTTGTCCGGCAAATGCGCAAGATACCTTGTACTTGGCAACCGGATGGACGCCAACTGCGACAGGTACTTACACCCTCCGTGCGACCATCGGTGCTGAAATCGATGAAGATAACCCAGACAATAACGTCATTGAAACCCTCATCGTATACACTGATGACGAGTACGCGAAAGACCTCGGAGGCTGGAACCTTGAACTTCGTCCACGTGAAGGCGATGTAGCGGGTTTGTTTGATCCAACCGGTCATGGGAACTTCTTCATCGCACCGAATGAAGGAACCACGGCCTATGGCGCACTCATTGCTTTCGGTCCAAACTCTGATGTTGAAACGGAAATGCAAATTCGCCTTTACACGCTCGATGGTGTTGCTTTGAACGAAGCCAATTTCGAAGAAACCTTCTACCAAGTAACCGAAGAGTATGTTCCTGCAAATGCTGCTGGAGCAACGTTGACATACTACCCATTCGAAGATCCTATCGACTTGCAAACGTTCAACAACACTGCAAACAGCGATGGCGTATTCTACTTCTTGGGTGTAATGAATGACTTCGAAAGCCCAGGAGAATTGACCATCATGGCCAATGCTAACTTTAACACAGACAACGGTTCAGGCTCATATGAGCAGACTGGTGCAGGTGATTTCGTTTGGTTTACTTCGCAAACATACACCCCTGCAGTTCGTATGGTAACGAGCCCACGTGTTGCAATCGACGAAATGGCAAACATGAACGGGATTGATCTGCGTCAAAACGCACCAAACCCTGCCGTTAATACAACCAATATCGAGTTCTACTTGGTAACGCCTAAGGCCGTTACTTTTGAATTGCACGATATGCAAGGTCGTATTGTTGAAGTACGTGACCTAGGTACATTGGCTGGTGGTGAACACCGCATTGTATTTGATGTATCTGCGCTGAATGCAGGTATGTACTACTACACCATGGTGGTTGACGGCGTTCGTCTAACCCGCAAGATGATGGTAGGTCGCAACTAAACTTTGCGAAACAAAACCCATTTCAAAGGGCCAGCATTTGCTGGCCCTTTTTTCTTACCTGTTGTTTATTAACAAGTTAGTGTAGGAATAATCTGACGATAGGTTAGGTATCTAAAAGAACTACAGTTTATACTTGTACCTGTACTTTCGCTGTGAAATCAGTTATGCTTGCCCTATGAGATTAAAACTTACTATGCTAGCACTAGGTGGCGCGTTCGCTTTTCCTGCTGCCGCTCAATCGCTTTTTGAAGTTCAGCCAGCTCCTGGCATGTACGTGAATGGCACCAGGCCCGAAAATGGAGCAATTCAAGTGCGAGAACTCGTAATCTGGAGTGAAGATTTTAGCAACGGTATTCCTGCGGAATGGACACAAGAAAGCAATCCTGAAGCAGCCGTGTGGGAGTACCGTGGGCCATCTACCAATCCATCGAGCGTTGCTGGTACCCGAGGCAGCTGTGTGTCTGCGGGTGACCAATTTGGTCCGCCCATTGAGTCGGCAACGGCTTCCAATGGTTTTATCATCTTTGACTCAAACTACTGGGATGACAACCTCGGACCTTGTGGTAACTTTGGTGTTGGTCCAGCTCCAGGGCCACACGTGGCTAGCCTCACAACCCCATCAATCGACTTAACTGATTTTGAAAGCGTAGGATTGCGGTTCAATCAGTACTGTAAAAATTTCCAAGCCGAAACGCGCATCGAATACAGCTTGGCTGGTGGTGATTGGCAAGTGCTCTGGGTGAACAATGTGCCCCTCAATAGCGGTGAAAGCCCTAAAAATCGCATCGACCGTTTGAATGTGAGCCCGCAATTGGGCGGTCAAAGCGACGTGCGTTTGCGCTTCGTTTTCGACGGGAATTACTACTTCTGGATGCTCGATGACATCGAAGTCTTCGAGCTCCTCCAGAACAACCTGTACGTTGAGTCGGCTACCTATGGCGATTTTGACTTTGATGATCAAAGCCACATCACTGGGTTTGAAGACATGGAGTACAGTCTCTACCCCGCTGAAATGGCGCCAGTGTTGCACTTCCAAGCCGATACATGGAACTTTGGCTCACTCCCACAAACGGGTTGTCAAATGCAGGTCGATCTTCGAAACGAAATTACAGGAGACACCATCCACTCCGCATCTTCGAACATTACGAGTCTCAATTTCGACCAACAATACACGTTCGCAACACCTACCCATCAATTGGGAAGCGACATAGCTCCGTATACCGTGCATTACCGCGTGAGCCAAACCCAAGAAGAGCAGTCACCAGATAACAATCACGTGATTCGTGACTTTGCGGTCAGCGATGTCGTGTATGCCCGTGACCGATTGTCAACCGAAGGTATATTTGTTCCCAACCCAGCTTACAACGGCTCGCCCTACGAAGTAGGTAACTTCTTTGTAATTACCCGAGAAAACCAAGCAGTAGAATCGATCAGTATTGGAATTGGCCAAGGCAGCGACCCTTTTGCAGCGGTTTACGGACGTATCTACAAGCTGAATGTGACAGGGCAAGGCATTGTTGCACAATCCATCGCTGAAACTGATGAGTTCGGCATCACCGCTGGATCCTACAACAACGTGGGTGACAACAACGTCATGACAATCCCTTTCCCACAGCCTGTGGCCCTCGATAAAGATTCGGCTTATTTGGTCGTTGCGGGCACAAATGCCGGACCCGAAAGCGTATTCTTCCCTATAAGTGGCGATTCGCCTGATTTAACGTCGATGGTCCGTTTCTACCCCAACTCTTGGTTTTACCTTGTTCGCACGCCAATGGTGCGCATGAATTTTGGCCCCGTGGTTGGTGTACTTGAACAAACCAAAAGCGAACTCGATTTTAGCTGCTACCCAAACCCAGCGAACGCGATACTTAATTTGAAGTACGCCCTCACTGAAACCGCGTTCACAGATGTCCAAATCTATGATCAAGTAGGTAAGGTTGTACTCCGTGAAAGTTTCGGCCGATTAGCAGTTGGGAATTACCAGCAAACCCTTGATATCAGCGGTCTAAACGCCGGTTGGTACGTGGTTTCTATGCAATCAGGCGATCGCAGAAAAAACGAAATGGTGATCATACAAAAGTGATTTTGGTTTAATACACCCGAGTTTAAAAGGCCGTCTGCGACTGTGCAGGCGGCTTTTTTTTTCACCTTTGCGGCATGGGTTTCAAGTCACTTCTCAGCAAACCGTTTGCCAAATGGGTTTTGCGCGGCGTTCGAAAACAAGCGGCCAATGCCGTCGCCTGCCAAGACGAACAGTTCAAACAACTCATCGCCAAGGCCAGAGGCACCGCATTTGGCCGAGATCACGACTTTGCAAACATTCACAACGCAGCCGATTTTAGAAAGCGCGTTCCGATCGCTGATTACGAGCGACTGAAACCCTACATCGACCGAATCATCGCCGGTGAACCCGATGTGCTTTGGCCCAAACTGCCCATTTACTTCTGCAAAACAAGCGGCACAACCTCAGGCACAAAGTATATTCCGATTACCGCCGATTCAATGCCTAATCACATCAACTCGGCTCGAAACGCGCTCCTTGCCTACATCGCTGAAGGCGGCGATGCACGTTTCGTAGATGGCAAAATGATCTTCTTGCAAGGCAGCCCACAGCTCGACCACCTGAAATCAGGTATTCCCTACGGGCGTTTGTCGGGCATCGTGGCGCACCATGTTCCTGCCTATTTGCAACGCAATCGATTGCCTTCGATGGAAGCCAACAGCATTGAAGACTGGGAAACCAAGCTCGATGCCATCGTCGCTGAAACCAAAAGTGAACGCATGACCCTCATCAGCGGCATTCCTTCATGGGTGCAGATGTATTTCGAACGCCTCATCCAAACTACCGGAAAACCGAATGTCCGCGCGATTTTCCCCGATTTTTCTCTTTTTGTTTTTGGCGGTGTGAATTTTGCGCCCTACCGCGCTCGCTTCCGTGAATTGATTGGCGATGATGTAGCCATTATTGAAACCTATCCCGCCAGTGAGGGCTTCATCGCATACCAAGACAGCCAGCAGGCTGAAGGTCTCTTACTCACTATCAACGATGGCATTTGGTACGAGTTCGTGCCAGCTGATCACTACTTTGATGCCGATCCGCCGCGTTTGTCACTCCGCGAGGTCGAAATCGGCGTCAATTACGCTCTCATTCTCAACACAAATGCGGGGTTGTGGGGCTACAGCATCGGCGACACGGTGAAATTTGTTTCACTCGATCCGCCACGCATTGTCGTGACCGGACGCATCAAGCATTTCACCTCGGCTTTTGGAGAACACGTAATCGCCGAAGAGGTTGAGAAAGCACTTACTGAAGCCATCCAAAACCATCCGTGCCAAGTGCGCGAGTTTCATGTGGCTCCACAGGTAACGCCGAATGAAGGATTGCCTTATCATGAGTGGCTCATTGAGTTCGAGACGCATCCGGCCGATGAGGCCGAATTCTCAAAAACCATTGATGCAGCTATGCGCCGGCAAAACATCTACTATGACGACCTCATCACGGGTAATATTTTGCGCGAAGTGGTAATCACAGCGCTTCCAAAGGGCAGCTTTGAGCACATGATGAAGAAACGTGGTAAACTGGGCGGGCAAAATAAAGTGCCGCGCTTGGCGAACGACCGCGAAGTGGCCGATGCCCTGCGTGAATTGCTGTAATTCGGCACGGTTTCTGCATAACATACGAGCAATCACGACGTTATTCACCTATGCGGGCACTCCTGTTATTCATCGTTTTTTTTGGGTTTCTGCCTAACGGCAGGATGTGGGGGCAGGTAACTTCCAATGTTTCCAGCATTGATTTCGGTGTGGTGGAACGCGGCAGCAACCGCACGGTCGATGTGACTTTTACCAACGCGGATGCGAAATCAACGATGGTGCTCACCACCAAGGTTCCCCAAATGTGCGATGTGCGCTGGTCGAATCGCGCTATTGAAGCAGACGGATCGGTGGTTCTACGCGTGAAACTCAATCCACGAAAGGAGGGACGTGTCAATGAGGTTATTGAGGTGTTCTTTGCGAACATGAACAAGCCCATTCAAATTCAATTGCTGGCAGATGTGCGTTTTGTAGATACGGCAGATAATACGCCCTGCCCTGATTTCTCCCAACAAGCGGCAAATGCATCGGCGCAAAATCTTTTCACAGTTGAAGTGGTTGATGCCAGCACACAGCTTCCGATTAAGCAGGCTCGGGTGCGAATTTTTGAGCAAGGCCGCTTGCAGCGCGATGTGCGAACCGACCGTTTTGGTGTGTACGCAGAGGCCATTCCCATTGGGTACTATTATGTGCACGCTGAACAGGTAGGCTACCAGTCAGCCGATACCTCGGGCTATATCAATCGCCGCAACAATGCGATTCGGCTTGAGCTGATGCCGCTAGCCCCCCAAGCGTTTGCAGATGATTTAACACCTCCGGTTGAAGCCGATGAACCCATACAAATTGTCACAGGTGGTATTCCTGATGATGTGCCGGTAGTTGAGCTGCGCGAGCTACCGCAAATGCAGGCTGAACCACAAACGCCAACACCGCGCGTTCAATTTAAACCCAATACCATTGTTTTCTTGGTCGATGTGTCGCAATCGATGTACTACAAAAGTCGACTTGAGCTGCTGAAAGCAAGCATGCTCGGAATGATCAAAGTGTTACGGGACGCTGATCAAGTAGCCCTCGTGAGTTACGCGCAAACCACTGAAGAGGTGATTGGCTTAACCGCGGCGACTGAAACGCAGGCTTTGGAGCAAGCGGTCACAGGTTTAATGGCAGCCGGACAAACCGCGGGAGCGAAGGGCTTCAGAAAGGGGTATGCCTTGCTCAGTCAGCACGCCCATGCCTCAGCCAACAACCAATTGATTGTGGTAACCGATGGTGCATTTCGAACAACCGATGCGCAAACCACCATTGCCCTCGCTGAAGAATACGCCAAGCAAGGCATTGTAACCACAATTGTTGGCGTGCGCAGCAGCGAGAGCGGGAAGCTCAAACTTCAAGAAATTGCAGCTGCATGCGGCGGAAGTGTGCTCTTCATTGATGACATTGATGAAGGCGCAGAAGTCTTGTTGCGTGAAATCACCCAGCGCTCGCAGATCACAAATTGAGCTGTATCTTTGCAGGGTGAAAAATCGCTCACCGTATTTTGTAGGTATCGCCGGCGGAAGTGCCAGCGGCAAGACGTCATTTTTGCATGCGCTCTTGCAGGCTTTTGATCCAAGCGAGATTAGCCTGGTATCACAAGACAACTACTACCGGCCTGCCTCAGAACAGAAAGAAGATGAGAACGGGTGGCTCAATTTTGACCTCCCACAATCCTTGCATCGCGACGAATACTACCGCGATTTGGTACAGCTGAGTGAGGGCAAGCGCATTGAACGCCTTGAATACACCTTCAACAATCCGGCGGTTACGCCGAAAACCATAGCCATAGAACCTACACGCATCATCATTACAGAAGGCTTGTTTGTGTTCCACTACACGGAGGTTTGGAACTTACTCAACTACAAAGTGTTCTTACATGCAAATGCCGATGTGCGCTTGCAACGCCGCATTCAGCGTGACGCTGTAGAAAGGGGATACCCCGAAGCGCACGTCCGCTACCAGTGGGACAATCACGTGATGCCCGCAGACCATGCGTTTTTGCAACCCCATAAAGCGGCATGTGACCTGATCGTTGACAATGATGAACATTTTACGCCGGGCCTCGATCACTTGGTTGAGCACTTGCGAACCATATTGAACGCATGAAACATTTTTTCTACCTGTCAACCTGCTCAACGTGCCAGCGAATCATGCAAGATTTGCCCTTGGACGTGCGTGGTGTAGTTCTGCAAGACATTAAAACCACCCCGATCACCCCTGAACAAATTGATCGAATGGCCGAGTTGGCGGGCAGTTTTGAAGCGCTTTTTTCGCGGCGTTCGATGAAATTCAGACCCATGGGGCTGCATGAAAAACAACTTACTGAAAGTGACTACCGCAACTTGATTCTTCAAGAGTACACGTTTTTGAAACGCCCGGTGTTGGTGTACGATGGCGCAATTGCGGTTGGCAACGCCAAGGCTGAAGTGGCGCGCATGCACACGATCTTGCATTCATGAGCCGACAAGGTGTCGCGCACATCGCCTTGCTTTTTGTAGCGATGGTGTACGGCGCCAATTATTTGGTTGCAAAAGGCTTAATGCCGCAAATGATCGGGCCTTCAGGCTTCATTGTGCTTCGTGTTGTGGGGGCAGGTCTGTTGTTTTGGTTGGTTTACGCCCTCAATTGGGAACCCGTTGCTCGCCGGCATCTCGGGAGGCTTATGTTGTGCGGTATGTTCGGGGTAGCTGCGAATCAATTGATGTTTTTCAACGGCTTGAGTTTGACCTCTCCCGTGAACGCTTCGATTATCATGACCAGCAATCCGATTCTCGTGCTTTTGGCCTCCGCTTTTCTACTCAAAACAGCCATTACTGCCCGCAAACTCGCAGGCATCGGATTGGGCGCATTGGGTGCAATTTTACTTTTGTTGCAAAGCAATGGCACCGGCGCGGCACACATTTCTTGGCAGGGCGACTTGCTCATTTTACTCAATGCTACTTCATACGGTGTATACTTGGTTTTGGTGAAACCACTGATGTCGGTTTATAAACCCACTACGGTGGTGGCTTGGGTGTTTTTGTTTGGTGCGATGGTTGTGCTACCCATCGGTTTGCCGCAGGCTTTGGCCATTCCGTGGCATGCATTTACAACCAATCAGTACCTCGCTGTTGCATTTGTTGTTGTGTTTACAACCTTCGTGGTGTACCTTTTGAATATTTTCGCCATGCGCACCGTGATGCCGACTGTTGTGAGCATGTACATTTACCTGCAACCGCTCTTTGCGGGGATCTTCGCGTACGTATATGCGCAGTACGGGGGCGATGACTTTACAGGAGATCTCACCGTTGGTCGCATCGCCTCGGCGGTGCTTATATTTACAGGGGTGTACTTGGTGAGCTCTGCACGTAAGTGAGGGTACGTGCAATTCGCTACCTTTACCTCAAATGTTGATGATATGGCCATTCGTCGTCCGTTCAATTTACTTCAGTGGATCAAAGAGAACCGCGAATTACTTAAACCGCCCGTCGGAAATAAGAACCTCTACACCGAAAGTGGTGATTACATAGTAATGATTGTGGGTGGCCCCAATGCCCGGAAAGATTATCACTACAATGAAACCGAAGAGCTCTTTTTTCAACTTGAAGGCGAAATCAATGTGCGCATTCAAGAAGATGGCAAAGCGGTCGATATCCCAATTAAAGCGGGTGAAATGTATTTGCACCCCGCCAAAGTGCCACATTCTCCGAGCCGCCCAGCGGGTTCAGTGGGTTTGGTGATTGAATGCAAGCGCACACAAGCCGAAAAAGATGGCCTCATGTGGTTTTGTGACAACTGCAATAACCTCTTGCACGAGACGTATTTTCCGTTGTCGAACATAGAACACGACTTTTTACCCCGATTCAAAGCGTTTTATGAATCAGAGGCGCTGCGCACTTGTTCAAAGTGCCAGCATGTAATGGAAGTTGATCCCCGATTTGGATAAATTATTTGGTTGGTTTTTTGGTGATTAAGGTGTTCATGCAAACGCTCGTGCAACCGATACCTGGTTTTTGAGGTCTTAGGGATATCCTTCGCGTTGTCAAACACCTTAAAATTCGAATCATGCGAAAATTACTACTCACAACCCTCGCTGCGCTCTTTGCTATTTATGCTTCGGCACAGGCGTGCCTGCCAACCGAAATCACCCTGTCGAGCTACATGAACATAAATGGCCCATCATGGTATGCCTGGGACATCATGGGTGTTAACAATCAAATGTTTGCCTCAGGCATTGCGCAATTCACGCCGCAAATGCCTAATTACCCCGCCTCGGCATGCTTGCCACCCGGCTGCTATACGCTCACAGCCGTTGCCATGACGGTGATTCAACCTGGAAGTACGTTCGCTTCATTCGATCCTGCAGGCGGTTATTGGAGCGATTATGATGTCTCCTACGATGGCATGGCCATGACAATGGTCTTCTGTATTGCAGAGAATCAACCCTGTGAAATTGAAGTGGCCGTGCTTGAGGAGCAAACGTGCTCAACATTCAATTTGGTTGCAACAACACCTAATGATGCGGCCCAAATCTACTGGTCGATCAATGGCGAGCCCTACACATCAGGTGGGTTTTTCAGCTGGGAAGCAAGCAACCCCGGCGCCTACCAAATCTGCGCGGCCTTTGAAACGCCCGACTGCCCTGAAGGGGTGTTCTGGTGTGAAACTTTTGTGGTATCGCCCGAGTGTTTGGAAAACGACTGTCCGTACGATTTTGTCATCACACAACAAGATTGTTGGTCCGTTTTTTATCTCTCAGGAGCAAATGACGGTGATGTGGTTTACTATGTTGACGGCGAGCCGGTGAGCAATGGTGAACTAGCCTATACGCACTGGTTTGGATCAAATGGAAGCTTTGAGGTTTGTGCAGTTTACGAAGGAATTTGTGATCAAACCGAATTTTGTGAGACCATTGAAATTTCGAACTGCCAAAACAATAACACGTGTGAACTCGATGTTTCAATTATTCAACTTGACTGTTCGCCGGTACTCTTGACCGCATCAAATTTCGCTGAGGGCGCTCAAATTCAATGGTTTGTAAATAATGACTATGTTGAGTCAGGCCCGGCATTTGATTTTTCGCCAGAGACGGCTGGAAATTATCAGATTTGTGCACAGTATGAAACACCGAATTGTGCAGAGAGCGTGAGTTGGTGCGAAACTTTCTCGTGGCAGCCGGCCTGTTTTGAAGAATGCAACTATGACCTATTTGTTGATCTTGATGGTTGCATTGGCGTGTTTTTACTTGACGGAGGTGTTCAGGGATCTGTCGATTTCTACGTTGATGGGGTACTGGTAAACAACCAAGAGAATGCGTTCACGTACATTTTTCCAGAGAATGGTAGCTACAACGTTTGTGCAGTTTACGAAGGAATTTGTGATCAAACCGAGTTCTGCGAAACTGTAGTCGTCACTGATTGTTCCGATGTCAACCCTTGTAGCGTTGATTTTGAAGTATTACCTCCAATGAATTGTGGCGCCTATGTTATATTTCCGGTGAATTACCCGGTGGGAGCGATCGTTTTAGTTGAAGTCAATGGTGTCGTCATTGGCCAAGGCGTTAATGAAGTGCTCTTTGTGCCCCCAAGTTCAGGTGCGTATGAAGTGTGTGTGTATGCGCAAGCAGGCCAGTGTGGGGAGCTTGTTTCGCAATGCGAGACGGTTCAAATGACAGCCTGCGCTGATGATTGCGGCATGGTCTTAAGCGTGAATCAATTCAATTGTGGCGGTTTTGCGTTTGATGTGCAAGTACTGAGCGGGTGGCAAAATATCAATTGGACAATCAATGGCGAGCCATACGGGTTGCAAACGTGGAATCAAAACATCCAATTCACTGAAGAAGGAATATACGAAATTTGCGCGACATACGAAAATGCGCAGTGTGGCTTTCAGCAAGTTTGTACGACGGTTACGGTGGAAAACTGCGTTCAGGGATGCACCGAATTTTCACTGTCGCTCTTTAGCCAAGTGAACCAAAACGGACCAACATATGTGTTGTATGGCATAACTGATGCTGAGGAGAACGCGGTTGATGCGGGTGAAGTCTTTTTCAACAACGATACCTTTATGCAGGTGTTAGATTTCTGCCTGCCGGCAGGATGCTATACCATCGCGCTAACCGCTCCGAATGGCGGTTTAACCGGCCCATTTGATTGGTTGTTCCAAGGTGCACTGAATCAATATACCTATGATTTGGTTGAGTTTACTGATCAAATGATGGTGTTTGAAGTTTGCTTGGAGCCAACCTTGGTGTGGGATGAAGTTGAGAATTGCGAGCTTTATGTTCAATTAAGCCTGAACAACGATGGCTATTTTGTCTTTGAGTCTGATTCGCCTGACGGTGCCAATGTAAACTGGCTTGTGAATGGCGAAGAGGCCGGTTCAGGCAATGGTTTCGTATTGAATGATGCTGAGCCAGGTGTTTATGAGGTTTGTGCCTACTATTTTGCGTCGTTTTGTGTAAATGGAGCCGTGTATTGCACAACTGTTGTTGTTCCTGATCTCGAAGGTGATTCTTGCACAGAGGTCACCATTGAAATTGCCAATAATTCAGGCTTTCCGAATGATATTTTGGTCAATGCATTGCTTGAATCGCTTGAACTTGAATTCGATTTTGATGTCACGTTATATGAGTTGAGCTTCGCAGCTGGAATTGGCATGTGCTTGCCTGATGGCTGTTATGACTTTACCCTCGACTGGGAGGCATTTGCACTAGCCAATTTATTTGTGACAGTGGGCATCGATGGAGATGTTGTATTGAACGAAAACATCGATGTCATCAATCAAACAGTTACCATCCAACTGGCAGTGAATGCCGATTGCAGCGTTGGCGTGGCCGAAGTTGGGCAACCGGGTGAGCTGAACCTCTTCCCGCATCCTGCCGATCAGGCAGTAAACCTCACCCACACCTTCACGGGTGCGGTAAATGTGCAAATTTTCGACCTCAACGGTCGGATGGTCGCTGCATTTGATCAGCTCGTGGGGAATACGCTTCAGCTGCCAACAGCCGCGTTGAGCCAAGGTTTGTACATTGTTCAAGTCTCAGATGGAAACTATGTTAAACAAGCTAAAATGCAAATTCAGCGTTGAGAAGATAATTCATAACTTCGCCGCTTAGCCCCGTAAAGGCCTGCGCTTATGAACTTTCAACGTACGAATGTATTGACAGGATGGGCCGTATGGCTCGTTGCAACTGTAGTTTACTTACTCACCATAGAACCAACAGCAAGCTTTTGGGACTGTGGTGAGTTTATTGCTTCAGCCTACAAGCTTGAAGTGGGGCACCCTCCAGGCGCTCCGCTGTTTATGATGATCGCTCGCTTTTTCACGCTTTTCGCGCCTGCGGGCTATGAAGCGACAGCGGTCAACGTGATGAGTGCACTGGCTTCGTCGTTCACCATTTTGTTTTTGTTTTGGAGCATTACCTACTTCGCACGCAAAGTTGCTGAACAGTCGGGTGCACTCACCAAAGGAAAAATTGTTGCGATTATGGCTTCGGGTGCCATCGGCGGATTGGCCTATACCTTCAGCGACTCATTTTGGTTCAGTGCCGTTGAAGGCGAAGTGTATGCGATGTCTTCGCTATTCACCGCGGCTGTTTTCTGGGCCATTCTCAAGTGGGAGAGTGTTGCCGACGGCGCTGGAGAAATGCGATGGATTTTGCTCATTGCGTATTTGATGGGATTGTCGATTGGGGTGCACTTGTTGAACCTCCTTGCCATACCAGCCATTGGTTATGTATACTATTTCAAGAATTACAAGCCCAACATGAAAGGCTTTGTGATTACGGGCGTGCTTTCTTTAGCGGTTCTTGGATTTGTACAGTATGGAATCATCCAAGAATTTGTGCGCTTGGCTGCGAAGTTTGAGCTCTTCTTCGTGAATAGTTTGGGTATGGCGTTTAACACAGGGGTTGTTGTTTATGCCGTGCTTGTGATTGCGCTCATTGCGAGCCTGTTGTGGTTTTCACGCAAGAAAGGGTGGGGCGTATTGAATTTTGTGACCCTCTCGTTCTTGTATGTGCTTATTGGGTATTCAACCTTTGCGATGATCGTGATTCGCTCATCGGCGAATCCTCCCATGGATGAGAACAATCCTGAGAACTTATTCGCACTTCTCGCGTACTTGAACCGTGAGCAATACGGCGACCGTCCGCTTTTGACGGGCCAGTATTGGAACTCTCCAACCGACCCCGAACAGCAATACCTCGATGGGAAGCCAACTTGGGTGAAAAGTTTCAGCGTTGTTGAGCAGCGCGGTGTGATCGAAAAGCGCGTGCGCTCATTCAGAAGTCGCTTTGCTGCTGAGAAATTTGTGGCTGAAACGCAAGGTGCGAAGTATGAGATTAAGCAAGAGTACATCGACAGCGGCGAACGCAAAAAAAGTGTGCCCAATTATGATGACCGCTTCACGATGGTCTTCCCGCGGATGCACAGCACACAAGGAAGCCATGTGACCGAATACAAGCGCTGGAGCAATTACAAAGATTACAGCATCACCCGTGTCTTCGAGAGTCCGCTTATGCCAGGCATGATGCTCAACCGCGAAGAGTTTGCCTACCACTTGCAAACGAATGTGTTTGGCGCCGATCTTGACAAGGCGACCTTAGAACGTACGCTCAATAAAATATTCGGTGCCTATAAGCTCAAGGCGTCGAATAGCTTTGTGGTGAAAAGTGATAAAGAATTGCTCGTGAAGAATGAGCGAAGCGGCGAATTTGACCAGTTGGCCATGCTTGACGATGAGCAAATGGTAGAAGCAGTTTCTCAATACATGGTCGATCTTTTGGCGGTACGCGTGACTGGGGGCAAAGAATATGTTGATCGACTCGAACAACAGCAACGTATGCTTGAGCAAGATTTGCGAATCGCTACGATGCGCGCCAATCAAAGCGGATCGTCGCCCGAGTACGATCGCGCCATTCAAATTCAAGCCGAACTTGACCGCTTGCATGGCGAATTGGTTCCAACCCAAGGTGAGAACATGCGCTTCTTCACCGACTACCAAATCAATTGGATGTATGGACGTTACTTCCTCTGGAATTTCGTTGGTCGCCAAAACGATGTGCAAGGCCATGGCAGCTTTAGGGAAGGGAACTGGTTGTCAGGCGTAGATTTCATTGATGAGCAACGCCTCGGAAACCGCGAACGTTTGCCTGAAAGTGAGTTGAAGAATCAAGGCTACAACCGCTTCTTCTACTTGCCTTTGCTTTTGGGCTTAATTGGGTTGATTTTTCAATTGGTACGCTCTCCCAAGGAGTTTTGGGTTACAACACTGCTCTTCTTGATGACGGGCTTCGCGATTTTGGTGTATTTGAATCAAACACCATTCCAACCGCGTGAGCGTGATTATGCCTATTCAGGTTCGTTCTATGCGTATGCAATATGGATTGGTTTGGGCGTGTATGCACTTTATTGGGCGGCCCAAAACATGAAGTGGAAAGACCTCGGTATTATCGCAGGTATGTCAATTGGTGGAGGTTTGCTGTTCTATACCGTTGAGAATTTTGGTGGTGGAGATCACGGTTTCTCGTATAGCATTTTGTTCATGGCTGGGGTTGCTGTTGTGGCATTCGCGGTGATGATGTTGCTTCAATTGGTTAAGGCGAGTGATGTCATCAAAGCTGCGGTTCCAGCTTTGTTGTGCTTGGCCGTACCTGCGGTTCTCGCTTCGGAAGGTTGGGATGATCACTCCCGTGCAAAACGTCGCACCGGAGTTGACTTCGCAAAGAACTACCTCGACTCATTGGAGCCCAATGCGATACTGTTTACCAACGGCGATAACGATACGTTCCCGCTTTGGTACATTCAAGAAGTTGAAGGCTACCGCACCGATGTGCGTATTGTGAACTTGAGTCTTTTAAATACCGACTGGTACATTGATCAAATGCGCCGCAAAGCCTACATTTCTGACCCTGTGCAGATTTACCAAGACGAAGAGCAGTACCGCCAAGGAACTCGTGACATCGTGTTGCTTGAGCAGCCGAAAGACCCAAGTAATCCGTTCATCGACCTTGAAGGGGCTATGCAAGTTGCCCTTGATGATCAGCGTACCATCGATTATGGCGAAGGCAAGGCATACGCCTTCTTGCCGTCAAATAGCTTCAGAATTCCGGTTGATTCAAACGCGGTAATGGCCAATGGTGTATTGAACCCCGAAGAGGCTCAGAACATGGTGGGTGCCATTGAATGGACTGTAACTGATCAACGCAATCAGCCACGCCAATACTTGCTCAAGAATCACTTCATGGTGCTTGAACTTTTGCGCAACAACGACTGGACACGTCCGATTTACTTTGCGGTTACCACTGGGCCTGACTCGTACATTGGCTTGCAAGACTATTTCAGACTCGAAGGGTTGGCCTATCGACTGGTGCCAATTAAATATCCGAAGAACCCAAATCCGAACGTTCAAGGCGGCTTTGCGTCAGACACCATGTACGACAACATCATGAATGAGTTTGCGTGGGGCAACATGGATTATGTTGAAGGCAATGGCATCTATATGGATGAGAATAACCGCCGTATGACAACCAATTTGCGCCTTCAGTTCTCGAACCTCGCAGAACAACTTATTGAAGAGGGTAAAGAGAAGAAGGCATTGGCGGTATTGCAGAAAGTACTTGAAGTGACGCCAGAGAAGAACGTGCCTTTCGATCGTGTTTTATTGCCCGTAGCCGAAGCTTTTATGGCGCTTAGTGAGGCCGATAGCAATCGTGTTGCGATTGAAGTCTTGTCGCCTGAAGAACGCGCTATTGCTTTGAAAGAAGGAAGCCAATTGGCCGAGCGTTTGTTCGATATTTTTGATGATGAGATGTACTACTTCCTTTCGTTGGGAGAGCCATTTTTCTCACAAACTATGGACGATCTTTCGTTGTACTATCAAGTCAATTCGCGCATCATTCAAGTGATGCAAGTGTACATGCCTGATGACCCACGCATAGAAACACTGCGTGATCGTCTTGACAAGGTAGACGCTGCAATTGAGGCCAAAGAAAAAAGCCTCCGAAACCTCGGAAGCTTTACGTTCTAACAGATTGAAATTAATGTGATTGTCTTTCGTGATCTTCATCGGTCACGGAAGACACTTCTTTATACCCCCTTGGAAAGCGCGCTTTACTGCGGGTCGCTTTGAAATAGCCATCCCAAAGCGGACTGCTGAAGTCGTACATTTCTGAAGTGCCAGCCCTTTGATTTTTATTTGAACTTGCCATCGTGTTCGGGTTTATATCCTAAAAACGCGCAATAATCATGAAGGGTTGCATCTTCGGTACTGGCACCATCCCGGCGTTTAGCCGGAGATCACTGCGGTGAATATACCCGCGTTGCATTGCGTAAAATGGAACCACGATCGAGGGTCATTACTTTGGGTGTTTGCTCAGCATATGGTCGCATTTGGTCAGTATAATGCGGCGAATCAATACGATTGCTTGCCCCAAAAGGGTGTAAGGTCTCGAAATAGGGTAAACTATCACCGGGTGTCCATGCCACGAAATGGGTATATGAATCAGCTACCAAAGGTTTGAACCGTCCGTTTTGCCAAGGCTGATTGTAATTGGCCGCTAAAGCGTCAGGAAATCCGCCCAGCGCTAAATTTACATCGGCCCTTACATGGCGCTGCAGTTCACCTAGAGGCACTGCTTGCCCGTTAAAATACGTGTCGAGATGAGTTTGCGCCTGGTGCAGGGCATCGATATAGGCACTTTGAGGCACATCAATGGCTGTTTTGAATTGTACATCAGTGTAATTCAGGGCCTTAAAGATGGTTTGAAAAACGAGTAAATAAACCGCAGCACCGATGCTGTTTTGATCAGCACAACCGTCCCAATTGATAATGTGTTGTTGCAACGACGCGATGCGCGACTCATGGCTTAGGTCAAGCATAAGCAAGTGTTCAATGCTCTCGTACATTTTGGTGCAGGCCCTGAACTCTTGATCGAATTTGATTTCTTTCATCCGCTCAAAGGTCATTTCGCCTGACCAAGAAATGAGATCCATAAATCGCAGGGCGCGGTTGTTGTTCCCTGCGTCTTTGGTGAAACCAAAATATTTGGGGTAGTCGTCAATCGAATGTTGCGCTTCGGCGCACGTAGCGTTGGTGGGCAAATTGTTCGTGTTGAATACATAGCCGCAACTGGGGTTGATGTATTGAACCAAGTCTTCGGTTGGGTGAAAGGTGTTCCAGAGCACCTGATCGCTATGTAAACCTATAACGCCTGAGTAATCAAAGTTTGGGTTGCGTTTGGGCATAACCGCATTGTTCAGATACATAATCGTGTCAAAACGGTCAGCATACACGATGTTAAACATGGTGGTTTGTCCCATCGAAACAGCCTTGTAAAACTGGTTGAAGTTTTGGGCCTTGTTCATTCGGTACCATTGCTCACTTGAACCAACACGCTCAAGCGCTGGCATTTTTATGCTGTAGAATCTGCCATTTTTAGAGGCTAACGTAGGGCCCGCAACGCTTGTGTAAGACTTTTTTCTTACGGTGATGGCGGGCAGCCAAGGTTTAAGCTTAACCGTCAATTTTACTTTTCGGATTTCAAGTTTTTCCCATGCGCCATTGAAGCGGTAGTGCAGTTTTTTTTGGGGGTGCATTTCAAGTTCGAAGAGGTCGATCAAATCGAGGTGATTGAAGGTGTGTGCCCATCCGATGTTGGCGTTGTTGCCGAGAAATACTGACGTGCCGCCTGGAAAGAGCGCGCCATGGATGTTTAACCCTTCGTTGCTCACAAGGTGCGCCTCGTACCATGAAAATGGCCCTGTAACTGGCTGGTGCGGATTGATACAAAGTAATGTTCCGCCATCACGTGTAACAGCACTGTTGAAGCTGAATGCATTTGAACCGTAGGTGGGCGATTGGTTCTCAAATGTGCCGTCAAGAATCCCTTTCACGGCGCCAGGGCCTCCCGTGAGCGCGGTCATCGCGAATACATACCCTGAAAGCACGTCGATGACTGCTACTGGGAATGCTTTTTTTACTCTCACTTCGTTCGGATGAGCCGCCGCAAAAGCATTCAATCCTTGACAATAGGCATCGATGTACCGCAAGAATTCAGGGGAAAATGAATCAAGACGTCGCCGAGTTACTTCTTGCAAATTTAGAGTATGGACGAAAAAATCGCGCGCAGCCCCATCTTTACCCATAGCCTTTCCAGCCATACCTTTGACCGAAAATAGGAGCTCTTGCATGGTGAAAAAATCATCTTCTGCATTGGCCCATGCCAAACCATAGGCCACCTCAGCGTCAGTTTCAGCAAAAATATGGGGCACACCCCATTGATCGCGAGCTATTGTGATTTTTTGAGGGTTTATTGTTGCAAATGCTTGTGAAAAGGGGGCTTGGGCAAACCCGCCGAGGGCAAGAGTCCACAGAAGGACGGTTGCTAAATAGTAATTCATGGGTGAGCTTGAAGATTCGCGTGAACAGTGGAGTTACAACAACGGTAAATTTACAAATTGCGCTTCGCACTTATCGGCTTAACGAACTTTTAACCGAAGCATTTCTCGTTGATCATCAGCACGCAATTCAATCAGGTAGATGCCAGAAGCAATGTAGTCCAAGTTCAGTGTTAGTTCGGTGTGGCCGTTGAGTTGGTGGTTTTGAATAATTCGACCGTCAGGAGCGATTACCGTACATTCTCCGAACAGAGGGCCACTAAACCTTAGAAATGCAATGTTGTCAGCTGGATTGGGAAAGTAACTAAGAATCATAGGGCCTTCGGGAGCGATTTCTACAGCACGCACTTGTGATTTTACCTGTGAGCCATCTAAAGCGCTGGCGCGGTAATACCAAGTGCCGCTGCCTGGTTCATCTGTGTGTGATTGCTTGAAGTCTGGAAAAACGTACGCTTCAACGATCGCGTCCCATCCTTCAAGATTGGATGACCGTTCTACGCGAGTAGGTATGGCTGATGGGTGCGATGGTTGTGTAACGAACCACTCCAGATTTACCCTTTTGCCCTGTGCACGCGCAGTTAAGTCAATAGACTCAGCACTGAGCAGGGATTGCAAACCCGTTAAAATACCGGTGTTGTTTAGTCCCAACCCGGATGCAGCAGCTTGGGTACAGCTTGAATTGTCGCAGCCCCCAGCGCCGTTTAAGGTGTTTGATGTAATGTTCATCGTGGGTTGTCCGTCAGGGTAAACAATCGTCCCTTGGCCGCCACCGCCGCCGCCTGCGTGAGTAGATGAAGTTACTGATCCACCAGCACCTCCGTTGGCCTGGATAGCAAGTGGACAAACATCAGAAACGTCAAAATCGTTCACTTGAAAAACAATGCTACCGCCTGCGCCACCGCCACCTGAGCCGTCATTGCCAGCATTTGGGGCTGTTGCGCCATTCGCACTAATGCGCAGGCTGCACGCTGATTCGGGGGTGGTGAGTGTTTCTGCTTTAATGAAGACTAAGCCACCGCCCGCAGCACCCACTGTGCCTACACTGTTGTTTTGTTGGCCACCGCCACCGCCACCGCCCATGAATACACGGTTCGGTTCGATGTAGAAGGAAAGCCCTAAACCACCCAAGCCGCTTGTACTGGGCGAGCAACCTGTAGAGGTGCCATTCCAGCCTGAGCCACCGATGCCACCGCCGGTGAAGTTGCCTCCGCCACCGCCACCACCATTGTGACTTGAGCCACCACCGCCGCCGCTCACCATTTTTCCACGGCTGTAGCGATAGTCGTTGTTGGTGTTCCGATGAATGCCTTCGCCTTTTTCGCCATGCGTCGATGAGTGACTCCAGAAGATGGTATTGTTGCAGTCGCTGCTGTTGTGGTTATCAACCGATCTTGTACCACCCCGAAAGCCAAGGCCGTCGGCATGAATGTTGTGAGCCACCGTAAGGGTACCCGTAACTTGAAAAGCCACGATGCCCCCTCGCTCGCCGTTCCATGCCTCACAAGTGATGGCATTGGGCGTAGTGTAATTTGGTGAACCCAACTGGGGAAAAGTCACAAGCTGCAATCGCGCATTGCTGCCGGTGTCAAATGTATTTGCCGGAGGATTCTTCAAGGTAACTTGAAGCAAATTTCCGCCAGAGCGCAGGGTTGATTCGATTTCAAGAACCTCGTAAAGACCCGCAGTGCCTGCTGACGTTATGTCGCCGAAGCTTTCTGAATTGGTTGTATTCGATAGTACGTTGGCCTGAACCTGGACTAGGATCACCTGCTCGTCAGCCACAAATTGATCGTGTACTTCGAGCACATCGCTTACGGTTAGGTTAACTCCGCTTACATCAGTAACACGGGCATAGGCATTTACTTGTTGAGCAAATAAACCTGCCGGCATGGCCAAGCTGATCAAAAAGAATATGCAAGTAGAACTGCGCATCGAGAGAGTCGTGAATATACGCGAGGTATACGGAAGTACGAGCAAGAGGTTACATAAAGTCAAAATCATGCGTGCTTATCAGCCGTCAAAAGCCTGTTTTTTTATCGAATATTTGGACGAAGCCTTATACGCATTCAGTGCATGATCTTACGATTTACTTCGCGGTCAGTTCATTTACAGTTCGTACCTTTGCAGCATGTCCGCTCAAGTGAAACGTATTGCGATTTTTGCCTCAGGTCGCGGGAGTAATGCCGTGGAAATCATGAAGCATTTCCAAGACAATTCTTTTGGGAAAGTGGTTTTGGTGCTGAGCAATAAGGCTGACGCAGAAGTATTGCAACATGCACGGGCATTTGGGATTGATACATTCAGCTTCTCAAAGGCTGATTTCTACGAATCAGACAAAGTGCTCAAGGCCTTACAAAGCGCTCAAGTAGATGTAATTGCGCTCGCTGGGTTTTTGTGGCGGGTGCCTGTAACACTTATTGAATGGTTCCCCTTAGCCATTGTGAATATTCATCCGGCTTTGTTGCCAAAATTTGGCGGTCAAGGCATGTACGGCATGCATGTACACAAGGCTGTTAAAGCAGCAGGAGAGCGTTATTCGGGAATCACCATTCACCTTGTGAATGATGCGTACGACGAAGGCATGAAACTTTTCCAAGCGCGTGTGAAACTCGAGTCGCATGATGAACCCGAACACATTGCCCAACGCGTTCTCGAACTCGAACACCGCTATTACGCAAGAGTGCTCGAAGGTTTCTGCCGAATGTAATTCAACCTCAATTATACGTTCTCGTTATGGAATTCAAGTTTTCCGATTTTATCGGGGCAACGGTTGTATTGTTTGCCGTAATTGACATTGTGGGTTCAATACCAGTAATTCTTGATGTCAAAAAACGAAGCGGCGATATTCATGAAGAAAAGGCGTCGCTGGTTTCTTTGGGCATTATGATTGCCTTCCTATTTGTTGGCGAGCGCATCATTACCTTCTTCGGAACAGATGTGAATAGCTTTGCCGTAGCAGGTTCGTTGATTTTGTTCTTTCTTGCATTGGAGATGGTCTTGGGCGTTGAATTCTTTAAACCCGACCCGTCATCGCATAAAACCGCGAGCATTGTGCCGATTGCATTCCCTTTGATTGCAGGAGCCGGATCAATGACAACCATAATTTCGCTGCGCGCCGAGTACAACCAGCTAAATATTGCATTGGCTATTGTGGCGAACATTGTGCTCGTTTATGTGGTGCTGCGATTGACTAACCGCATTGAGCGCCTGCTTGGCGACGCGGGCATTGCAGTACTTCGCAAGGTTTTTGGGATCATTCTACTCGCCATTGCTGTAAAGCTCTTTAGCACAAATGCCAAAGCTTTGTTTTAAGATGTCAACATTTTAGCGGAATTTCGTGTATAACCCCTGCTTCGTCCAATAACTACATCGGCCTGTGCTGAGTAACTTCGCCCCAAAATTGCCAATTTGGAAGTAATCGTATACACCGATGGCGGGGCCAGCGGAAATCCGGGGCCTGGTGGCTACGGCGCCTTGCTCATTTGGGGCAAACATCGCGCAGAGTTCAAAGGTGCCTTTCGCAATACTACCAACAACCGTATGGAGTTGCTGGCGGTCATTGTAGCCCTGGAAGCCCTCAAGCGCGAACCCCTCGATGTTGTCATCTACAGCGACAGCAAGTATGTGGTTGATGCCGTTGCCAAACGCTGGGTATTCAATTGGGAGAAAATAGGCTTTGCAAAAAAGAAGAACCCTGACCTTTGGAAGCGATTTTTGGTCGTTTATCGCAAGCATCGCGTGCGCTTCGTTTGGGTGAAAGGGCACAATGGTGATCCAAACAACGAACACGTAGATCAGTTGGCCGTGAACGCATACAAACAAGGACCGCTTTTGATCGATGAGGTGTATGAAAAAGGCTTGGCTGGATAATTCATGGGTTTTCAAGCATTTTGTGCCCCTCATTCACATTAGATCACCTTTCCCATCCGGCCGTTTAGGCCGAAATATTACCTTTGCAGCCACAAGCATATAGCATGAGAACAGATTTGTACCAAGGCCACGATTACGTTCAAATGGACGAATGGCTTACAGAAGAGCATAAACTCATTCGCGAAACAGCGCGCGCATGGGTGAAAAAAGAGGTGAGCCCAATCATTGAACAAGCGTTCGAGAAAGGCGAGTTCCCGCGCCACCTGATTAAAGGCATTGCTGAGATTGGTGGATTTGGTCCTTACATTCCGACAGAATATGGCGGAGCAGGCCTCGATCAAATCGCTTATGGTTTGATTATGCAAGAGCTGGAGCGTTGCGACTCGGGACTGCGCTCAACATCATCGGTGCAAAGCTCATTGGTGATGTACCCCATTTATAAGTACGGCAACGAAGAGCAACGGATGAAGTACTTGCCAAAATTGGCGTCTGGCGATATGATCGGTTGCTTCGGTTTAACGGAGCCTGACCACGGATCAAACCCAGGAGGCATGGTCACCAATTTCAAAGATGCTGGCGACCACTACCTATTAAACGGTGCGAAAATGTGGATTTCAAACGCGCCTTTCGCTGACATCGCAGTCGTATGGGCGAAGAACGAAGAAGGCCGCATCCACGGACTCATCGTTGAGCGCGGTATGGAAGGATTCTCAACCCCCACCATGCACGGCAAGTGGAGCCTCCGTGCCTCAGATACAGGTGAGTTGATTTTCGATAATGTGAAAGTACCAAAAGCAAATCTGCTTCCGAATAAGAGTGGTTTAGGCGCTCCGCTTGGATGTCTGGATTCAGCGCGCTACGGCATTGCTTGGGGTGCGATTGGTGTTGCATTGGATTGCTACGATGTGGCTTTGCGTTATGCAAAAGAGCGCCAGCAATTCGGTAAGCCGATTGCTGCTTTCCAGTTGCAGCAAAAGAAATTGGCCGAAATGATTACTGAGATTACCAAAGCGCAATTGCTCGCATTCCGCGTGGGTCAACTGCGCAACGAAGGGCGTGCTACCTCAGCTCAGATTTCGATGGCAAAGCGCAACAACGTGAATATGGCACTCGAAATCGCGCGTGAGGCACGTCAAATACTCGGCGGCATGGGCATCACCAACGAATACCCCATCATGCGCCACATGATGAACCTTGAGTCGGTTGTGACCTACGAGGGCACCCATGACATTCACTTGCTTATTACCGGATTAGACATCACCGGTGAGAACGCATTTGTTTGAGCACAAGTCGGTTAAACGAGTTAACTCTTTGATCAAGAGTGAGAAAAAATTAATCTGGTTCAAGAACAAATCAGAAAGATTGTTGTTCCTTTGCTGTGCGTTTATAAACCGCAAGTAAACCCTATAATTCTGTATCCATGTTCAAGAAATTCTTTTTATTCGCTTCTGCCGCTGCATTTTTAGCATCTTGCAGCAGTGCGCCTGAAACTGTTGTTGAAGCTACTCCTGAGGAAGTTGTTCCTGAGGTAGTTGCTATGGCACTTCCAGCTAAGACTGATGCTTCTACCATCAGCTGGGTAGGTTTCAATACTTACGGTAAAGGCCGTCACAACGGTACCATCGCTATCAAAGGTGGTGAGTTCAAAATCGAAGGTGATCAATTGGTAGGTGGTAACTTTACCATCGACATGAACACCATCGCTTGTGCTGACTTGACTGACGAAAAGAGCAATAGTGATCTTGTTGGTCACTTGAAGAGCGATGACTTCTTCGCAGTAGCTACTAACCCAGAGGCTCGTTTCGAGATTACCTCAGTTGCGGCATCTACCGATTCAGTGTCAACGCACACAGTAAGCGGTAACTTGACCATGCGTGGTGCAACTAAAAACATCACCATCCCTGCAAACGTTACTGTAAGCAACGGTTCAGTTTCAGTTTCTGTGCCTGAGTTTGCTATTGATCGCAAGCAGTGGGGTGTAATGTACGGTTCGACCGGCGTTACTGGCGTTGCGAAAGACAAACTTATCGATGATAATATCCTCATCTCAATGGAGATCAAAGGTTAATATCTTTGAGGTATTGATTTCAAAGCGGAGGGCATGCCCTCCGCTTTTTTTGTGCTTTGTTTTTTTTCGGCCTGATGAGAATGAAGTACCTTGCAGACTCGATAAACCAAGGAAATTATGACCCAAAAAGAGTATATCCAAGCCAATCGCGAGCGCTTTCTTAATGAGTTACTCGAGTTGCTGCGCATTCCATCTGTGAGTGCTGATCCAGCTTACCAGAGCGACGTGATGCGCATGGCTGAGGCAACAAAAGAAAGCCTCCTGCATGCAGGTGCCGATCGCGCTGAAGTGATGCCCACACCCGGTTTTCCAATTGTTTATGCAGAGAAAATCATCGATCCGTCAAAGCCAACCGTGTTGGTTTACGGCCACTACGATGTGCAACCGGCTGATCCGCTCGAATTGTGGCACTCACCTGCCTTTGAACCGGTGATCAAAGCAACCGATATTCACCCCGAAGGTGCGGTTTTTGCGCGCGGTGCATGCGATGACAAGGGCCAGTTTTATATGCACGTGAAGGCTTTTGAAACCATGGTGAACACCAATACATTGCCATGCAATGTGAAGTTCATTATCGAAGGCGAAGAAGAAGTCGGATCTTCCAATCTCGACGGTTTCTTAGCGAAGCATACCGAACTGCTCAAGGCTGATGTAGTGCTGGTCTCGGATACGGGTATCATTGCCAACGACGTTCCGTCGATCACAACCGGCTTACGGGGCTTGAGCTACCTCGAGGTGGAGGTAACAGGCCCGAACCGCGACCTGCACTCTGGTTTATACGGCGGTAGTGTGCCGAACCCCATCAACGTGCTCTGTGAAATGATCGCTTCGCTCAAAGACGACCAGCAACGCATTGCTATTCCAGGCTTCTATGAAGACGTGGTAGAGCTCTCTATCGAAGAACGCAATGAAATGGCCAAAGCGCCTTTCAACGAAGATGCCTTCAAAAAGAGCATCGGTATCGGGGCGGTAGAAGGTGAACAAGGGTACACGGTTCCTGAACGTAAGAGCATTCGTCCAACACTCGATGTCAACGGCATTTGGGGTGGGTACATCGGTGAAGGTGCTAAAACCGTTATTGCATCCAAGGCTTACGCCAAAATCAGCATGCGCTTGGTTCCAAATCAAGATTCAAAGACCATCACACAGCTCTTCCAGCGCCATTTTGAAAAAATCGCCCCAGCGAGTTGTTCAGTGAAGGTTATGCCGCACCATGGGGGTGAGGCGGCCGTGACGCCCATCGATAGCAAGGCCTATTTGGCAGCAGCGCGCGCCATGGAAGAAACATACGGCAAGCGTCCTGTGCCTGTGCGCAGCGGGGGATCTATTCCGATTGTCGCTTCTTTTGAGAAAATTCTCGGACTAAAAACTGTGCTTTTCGGCTTCGGTTTAGATAGCGACGCCATTCACTCACCCAATGAACACTACGGCGTGTTTAATTACTTCAAGGGCATTGAAACGATTCCGCTTTTCTACCGCTACTTCGCCGAGTAAAGCACAAATGACATGCCCCATTATGAATTGCGCAGTTCTTCAGTGAGCTGCGCTTTTTTATGCGCGATTTGTTGAGCAGCCGGCAGCACAACAATCACATTGCCCACTTTCATACCGGTGAGCACGTGTGAAAAAGCCTGTTGAATGTCGGCTAACGGATAGTGGCGGTCAATCAATGGACGAAATTGGCCCGAGGCAAGTAATCCTTGAAAGTAAACCACGTCATCTTGCGTGATATGTGGCAAAGGAAAAAGCACCCGCTTGCCGCCAAACAAAGGCGTGAGTAAAGCAAGGAAAGGATTTTGAGCCATCCAGCCGAACTCCGTAGAGACATAGATCCCACGTTTTTTCAGCAGCGGCAGGCATGCGCGAAACGAACTTTTTCCTACTGCGTCGAAAACCATGTCGTAGCCCCCGCGTCTGCGGGTGAAGTCTTCTTGCGTGTAATCAATCACTTCATCGGCCCCAAGTGCACGTACTTGCTCAACGTGAGCGCCAGCACAAACAGCCGTGACATATACCCCCATCGATTTCATGAGCTGCACCGCTGCTGAACCGATGGCTCCAGTAGCCCCATTCACAAGCACACGCTGTCCAGATTGAATCTTAGCCGCGCGAATGTAATTCAGAGCATAATGCCCTCCTTCGGTTGATGCAACCGCCTCGTCAGTGGCGATCCCTGAGGGTATCCGTGCCAGCGGACTGTTTTCATTCACAGCGATGTAGGCTGCATGGCCGCCGAAGCGATCGGCATCAAAACCGAATACGCGGTCATCAAGCTGAAACTTGGTAACGCGATTTCCTACTGCGACCACACGTCCAGCAAATTCACACCCCAACACGTTGAAACGCGGGCGAAAAACCCCACTGAACAAGCGGGCAATCCACGGTTTTCCTGTAAGAAAACCCGAGTCAGTGCGGTTTACCGTGCTGTAATGTACTTCAATAAGTACCGAGTCGTCGTGAATTTCTGGTACAGGCAGTGTCTCAATGTTGAGTGCTTTAGGGCCTCCATAGTTGGTGTACCGCGAAGCTTGCATCGAAGTAGGCAGCATAAGCAACAGTATTTTAGCCGAAAATATCAGCTTGGATCATGAATTACAATCGATTTCGGATGAACGGTCGTGCGGTGCGTTCCGTTGGTGCACGCGCTTTGTGCGTCAATGGGTATGGCACATGATTTGATACCCTAACAACAGTTATCTTTGCTCAAAAATTACCTCATGCGCACGCTAGTCTTTTTCAGGTATTTCATTGTTTGTGTGGTGCTTAGTTTCGCGACCTCTTGTACGTTTTACAAAGAGGTAACGATGAATGAAGTGAAAGAAGTCGTGATTACGCGTTTTGATCAATCAGGCGTTACAGCCACCGTGACAGTAGCTATTCAAAATCCGAATTGGTATAAACTCGTCGCAGAGCAAGGAACGATGAATGTTACCCTCAATGGTAAACCTGCCGGGGTAATTCGTTTCGATGAACGCTACGTCATACCTAAAAAGTCAACCGGTGAATACACTTTCACGTTAGATGGTTCTTTCGATCCTTCCCAAGGGGGTGGTGGATTTCTTGAAACCCTACTCAATTTGATTATCACCCGCGAAGCTACATTCGAGGCAACCGGGGAGCTCCACGGCAAAGCAATGTTTGTGAAACGCAAAGTACCCGTCACGTTTACCGAAAAAGTTGATTTGCGAAACATGAACCGCTAAGCCTCAGCTAAAATCGTGTCAAACAGCGCGTCGACTTGTTTTCTACCGCGGTAAGCGATGCCCGTTGCCCGGCAGCGTGCACGCAATGTTTCTGGGTTTTCAAGAAAAAACGCTGCAGCCTCAGCCTGCACCTGCACTGCAGTTTCAGCTGAGATTTCGTCAACCACAATGCCTACGTGATGCGCCTCAGCCCATAAATCGTCTTCAGATACGCCTCGGCATGTGATGTATGGGAGACCACACATTAAATACTCCCCAACCTTCACCGGAGATCGAAATTTTTGATTCGGGTAGGGCGGAATTGCTGTTAACCCCATATCCGCCATCGATAAAAAGTAAACCACTTCATCAGCACTTTTAGCTTCGGTTAAGCGGTAATCGTTCACATGCAATCCAGCTTGGTCGAGCAAGGCGCTCACTTCCGCCGCTGGAGAAGGGGTCAAGAAAATAAAAAACCAGCTTTGATCGAGCTTGAGCAAACGTGTGCAGAATTCAGCAATCTCACGGTCGTAGTAAATGCCGCCGAATTTACCGGCGTAAATCAATACACGCCGGTTTTCAAGTTGCCAAGCTTTGCGGCCTGCCTCGCGCGCCTGAGGGTTGGGTTTGAAAATCGACTCATCGACGCTGGATGGGGCACGAAGCACTTGCCCAGTGGCGGTGCCGTGCATGCGATCGACCATGTGTTGTGTGCCAGTCAGCAAGTAGTCTGCCTCACGACCCACACGTTCTTCCAAATGATTCAAAAAGCGATAACGCCACCCGCTGCGCTTCCAAACGCCGAATTCAGCTAGAAATTCACTGTGGGGTTCATAAGAATAAACCATCAACTTGGCGCCAATCCAGCGCGATAGCAACAACGAAATCGCAGCTGATGTGTTGGCAAAAGCAATCACCATATCGGTTTTAAACCGGGCACGAATCGAAACCACATTGTACAATGCGGCCACGAAGTCAAAAGCTTTTTTGACCAGCATAAATGCCCCCGAGTGATAAGTTAGCGCATGCCATTGCACACGGTATGCGCTCAATCGAATGCGCTCCCGCTTGCGTTCACTGCGCGTTAAAGCGTATTTTTTTTGCTCGAAAGTGATGAGGTCAAAGTGGTAGTTCAAATTCAACGCACTTTGGCGAAGCATATATTCGAACACGAGGTTGCGAAACAGCGGGTCGCGGTAGCTGTTGTAAATAAGAACCAAAAAACGCTTTTCGGGCTTGCGCAAAACACCCCCTGCTCCGTAAAGTAGCCGGTAGGCGTGTTCCGCAATGGCCATGCCACGATGGGTCACAGCCAAATCTCTGATTCTTGTTTTTTCCGCCTCGCGGCGGGATGCTCCCAACAACACATCCATGGCTTCAACAGCCGCTTTGTACGCTGCAGGATGAAGACCCTGCAATACCACGCCTATTTGCTCTGAACGGATCAGGTCTGAATCGTCAGAAATGCCTTCAGGGATTACAACCGGTAAGCCCATGGCCCAATACTCGCCATCTTTAATCGACGTGCAGTAACGCTTTGTAGGAACAGGTTTCACTGGATTAATGGCGAAATCAGCCAATCTCAAATAGGCAGGCACGGTGTGATGCGGCACAAAGGCAAGGTGAATGACGTCGGTCGAAAGTCCTGCACGGGCAGCTAAAACGCCCATTTCACGCGCACTTAAATCGCTCAGCATAATCACACGAAAGCGATTCCCCCAATGGCTTACACATGCGGCAAAAAAGTCAAAAACCTCTTGCTTCAAGTAAATTCCCCCAATCTTTCCAGCGTATACACACACGATTGCATCGGCGTCAAAGCCTAATTCAGCGCGTGTAAGTGCATAATCTTCGGCACAGTTGAATTGCGTAACATCAACACAGGCAGGACGAGCAATGAAAACACCGGGAATGTGACCATAGGTTTTTGCCGCATACGCTCGCATACCTTCTGTTGTAGCCAGCACTGCGCGCGCTCTGCGGCTTTGCGCACGCTCAAACCAACGCAGGGTTCGGTAGGCAATCGACCACGATTTCCATGAGCCATTCTCAACCATCGACTCGGCATGCGGCTCGTAGCTGTCAATAACATAGGGCAGCCGCGTAAACCGAGAAATGACATCGGCTGTTGTCGCAGCCGGACTTCCAAATGCGTGAATTACCGCGATGTGCTCCCGTTTGCAATAGTTTTTTATCCATAGTAAGTTACTCAACCAGCCAAACATGGCGCGCAAGCCGAACTTGTGATAGCGCCGAGTGAGCAAGGTAATGCCATCGCGATCTAGGGCTGCTCCGATCGCCGTCTCCTCGTCTCGGGCAATGGCCAAATGCTGTTTCTCTAATGTCACCAAATGGATGCGCGCATCCGGCCCGAGTAACTGCGCCATGATGCGCAAATAGGGAAGGGTTGCCGCTTGAATCAATGGCTCCTTGAAACTCCAATAGGTGATTACTAAAACGTTCACAACGATGACATTTCAGGATTGGGCGCAAAGTGGTGAACAAGAATTTCGGTGATGCGGATAGCGGCCAAACCATCGCCGAATGGGTTGCCTGATTTGCGCATCGCTGCATGGGCCGCTTGATCAGTGATCAGTCGATGCGCTGCGTTGACTATCGCATCAAAGTCAGTGCCGCACAAGTACGCAACGCCCGCGTCGAGGGCTTCAGTGCGCTCTGTTTTTTCGCGAAGTACCAAAGTGGGCAATTGATACGATGGCGCCTCCTCTTGCAAGCCGCCGCTGTCGGTCATGAGTAAATAACTGCTTTCCATGGCGTGCACCATTTCAAGGTAGTTCAGGGGTGCGCAAAGATTTATACGCGGATGATCCGCCAAATAGCGCTTGGCCATGCCTTGCACCACGGGATTCAAATGCACGGGAAACAACACATCGATCTCATCGTGCTGATCGACCAAATATCGAATGGCTCGAAAGATTTGCTCAAGTTGGCGATCAAAAGCCTCTCGGCGATGCACGGTGACCAAGATTTGCTTGCGCATTGTATTGGCTTTTGTCGCGCTTGGATGCGCAGCGCGTATCCACTGCAAGGCGTCAACAACTGTATTTCCAGTTAAGTGCACGTTGGTACATCCTTCTTTTTTCAGTTGGTTAAAAGCCTTCTGTGTGGGGGCAAAGTGAAGTTCAGCGATTCGCGCCAAGGCGCTGCGGTGCACCTCTTCAGGCCATGGGGCATTGCGGTCGCCCGTGCGCAAACCCGCTTCCACGTGTGCTACAGGAATTTGTTCGTTGTAAGCGGCCAAAGCCCCGTAAAATGCGGATGAAGTGTCGCCTTGAACCACAACCACATCCGGCCGACAGGCCGAAAAACTCAAACCCAACTGTGCAAGCAACCGGGCATTGAGTTCGTTTAACGAAGCGTTAGCGGGCATCGCGTCGAGCGTCAGGTCTGGCCGTAAATCAAAAAGCGTTTCAATGCCAGCCATCAGCGAGGTATGCTGCCCCGTGAAAATGGTGCGCACCGTAAATCCGCCGTAGTCGTTTAAGGCGCGCACCACGGGTGCGAGCTTTATGGCTTCAGGCCGTGTACCAATCACAACATCGATCTTCATGGCTGCAAGATAAAAGAAGTTCGCGGCCTTTCATGCCTGTCCCTTGGCCCTGTCCATTGCTTTATTGCTTGCTTTTGTCATATCTTGCTTCATACGAATGCGCTTTGATTAGCCTCTATGTCTGAAATGCCCTATCAAAACCTCCTTGAGGCGCTTTGGCTCGAATTTGAAGCAGCGCCGCCCATCGTGTTTAAGCGCCATGCTTACCTTTGCACGCCCGGGGCTTTCGAGAAGAACGTGTATTGGGTCGAGGAAGGGTGTTTTCGAATTTTCAGCAATGAAGACGGCCATGAACAAACTACACGTTTCGCCTATTCGGGAAATTTGTTTGCGCTTTTAGATGCGTTTCTAACCGATCAACCCACGCTCTTTTTTGTCCAGGCGCTTCGAAAAACAACGGTTCGCCGAATATCTCGGGCCGATTTTCAACAGGTGCTTCAGCAAAGCGATGCCCATGTGCGCGCTGAACGCTATCAAGCGTACAGTGAACTGCTCGAGCGGCTCGTGCTGCAGCAAATGGAACGCGAACGTGATGTGCTTACTGGTGCTCCTGCCGAGCGTTACCGACGGGTGCTTGAGCGCAGCCCACAACTTTTTCAAGAGGTGCCGCACAAGTACATCGCCGATTATTTACGCATGACTCCTGAAACCCTGTCGCGCATTAAGAATTCTTGATTTCAATCAAGTGTAGCTTGTGCGTTTCGAACCACCTTTGTCGAAACTTTTGAGCAATGCAAAACGAGGCCATCATCAAGGAATTGACCAATTACGTCAACCACCACATGCGATTGGTTGAAGAATGGAAACACCTTCCCATGGAAGCACTCAATGCAAGGCCTGCCCCAAACGCCTGGAGTGCGCTCGAGTGCCTTGAGCATCTCAACCGCTACGGCGACTTTTACATTCCCGAGATACAAAAACGGCTGAAAACTGCACCTGAAGCGCAGCAACACCGATTCAGACCTGGCTTACTTGGCAACTACTTCGCGATGAGCATGTTGCCCAAAGCGAAGCTCAACCGCATGAAGACCTTTGCAAGTATGAATCCAGCCGGAAGCCTCCTCACAGCCTCAACTTTATCGCGTTTCATCAACCAACAAAACGACTTCCTGCATTTGCTTGAAGCGGCTAATAAGGTCGATCTCAACCGAACCAGAACCGCAATTAGCATTAGTACATGGTTGAAATTGAAGTTGGGCGATACGCTCCGTGTTGTCATTTACCACAATGAGCGCCACATGCAGCAAGCGCAACGGGCTTGTTCACCAGCTCAATGAGCGCAGCGCAAGGGCAATGTGGCCAGCCTTTAGCGCACTTCGAAATACAATTTTTCGCACTCTTTTTTTGTATTCGGCCTGAACGGCCGGATGCAGGGTCTCAATCAAAGGCAGAAGTGCACGGTAGCCCGCGGCGAGGCCTTCAAGGTTTGACATGGCAGAGTCGGGGCGCTGACGGATGTGGTACACCACATCTTCGACAAACCCATATTTTGCGCCACGAAGCGCGAGTTGCAAGTAAAAACTCAGGTCCTCAGCATGACTTTGGTTGATCGGGAAACGAACATCGCCAATGGCTGTGCTGCGCACCATCGCCGTAACGCCACGAAAGCAAGATCCCGTTTGGCACGCCAACTCATTGGTGTAGTTTCCTGTAAATGTGGGTGTCCAATGGGCAATTGGGTTCGTGAAATCGGCAGCGTAAGTCACTACTGATCCGTCAATCAATGCAAGGTGCGCATGCATTTCTGCGTACTCAAGGCGCACCCGTAAACTCGCCTGCGGCAGGCGATCATCAGCGTCTAGGAAGCAAATGAATGCCCCGCGGGCCAAATCTAAACCGCGATTACGTGCCCGACTTACCCCAAGCGCCGGCTCAGATATAAGGCTAATGCGCACATCGGTGTAGCATTCAATACGCGCTACGCTGGCGTCGGTGCTTGCATTGTCGATGATGATCAACTCCCAATGTGGGTAATCTTGTTGCAACACGCTTTGTATGGCATCATCAAGGGTCAAGGCGCCATTGTGAACCGGCAAAATGATACTTACCAATGGGGTGTTCACGAGAGCCATTCAGCGATGAGGTTAATTTGCTGATCATAGCTGTGCTGAAAGGCCCAGTTCTTGCGCTTGGTTTGCAAGGCGATGCTGTTAACCTGGTCCAAGTCGTTCAAACTTGCGTTCAGTAGGTTTTGCCAAGTCGCTCCATCATGTGCCATGTAAAGGAGATCAAGATCGCGGTAGAAGTCGAGCACGACGCTTACGATGGCGCGTCCGGTTGATAAAAGCTCAGGGATCTTGTGCGGATTTGCGATTTGCTCATGCGCATCTTGCCGATAGGCAACAATGAACAAATCAGCCAATTCCAAGGCCTTGTGGTATGCTGCCCCGCGCAAAGCGCCATGCAAGCGAACGTTCGCTCGACCTTGCAAATATGCAATGAAGGCGAGCGCTTCTGCATGCGGTTGCAGGCTTACGTTGCTTCGTGTATAGGCCCCCAAGAAATGAAAATCAACCTCAGGATGCGCTTCAATCGCAGTGCGCAATAGCTCGTGATCAAGCAAAGGAATTAACAGGTTCCCACTGTACACCACTTGTTTTTTTAAACGGTTTTGGGGCTTCCAATCGGCACACGCAACCGGATCACAACCGTGACCAATTAAATGGCTGTTCGAATTAAAGGCCTTCAATTTTGCGGTGATGTACCGGGTTGTGCCTAAACACAATTGAGCAGAGCTTGCCGCACGGGAGAACTCAAAGTTTTGATTAAGGTCAACTACATGGTGAATCGTGCGCGCCCCAAACGGATTGGCATCTAGATCAAAAAAACGGGAGTTGTCAAACGACCAAATGAGGTCAGGACGGGTTTGGGTTTTTCTTGCAATGGCAAGTAACTCACGCCGCTGAATGTAGCGCGCCACGGGCTTTGGAAAGCGTCGCAATCCCTGAACGGGCTTCCAGTCGAGCAATTGCAATTCAGAAATGCCGGGCACTTCACGCACCGTGCGAAGACCCTGGTCGGGCTCAATAAATACGACTTCATTGCCGCGACGGGTCAAGGCAATGGCGTACTGATGCTTGGAGAGTAAATGTTCACCCCAAGCCTCGGGTGAAATGATCCAAATAACGCGGTTTTTCACCCTGCTAAGGTGCAAAGAAATGACGCACGTTCATCATTTATTGGCTGACCCTGTGATATTGTAACCTTGCACCCAACTGATGACAGTCGTTACGATCTTCTGCCAGCCAACAAGCGCTTGACTTTGCGCGCACCCAGTGCGATCAGCAAGCGGTGTATGCGGTGTTTCAATTTTACATTTTGCTGAACATTTTGCTCATGCTGGGCGCATGCTTCTAGAATGTCTGCCGGACAGGTTTGATGCGTCAATTTTCCCAACGCTGTGGCAAGTTCGGCGCTGTTCGCCATCCAATTGAGGTGTTGTTCGGCATGTTTGCGTGCTTGCTCTTGGTATTTTTTGAGTACCGCGGGGTTGGCAGCGAGCGTATCCATCCGCCCGGCTAGGGCGAAAACATCAACAACCGCCATGGGCCAATAATACCCATCTTGGCGCAGTGCGCGTGAAGCGACCGGTATGCACCAGCCGTTTACATCTTCTTCGATGAACGCATTCATCGGTGCTTCGTCGGTCACAATGGCAGGTAAACCACTCGCCAAGGCCTCTGGTAGCGACAAGCCGATGCCGTCGAGGCGTGAGGGGTAAACATAGACGTCGCCCAAGGTGTACAAGCCTGGAGGCGCCACTTCGCGGTCAATCCACTTAATTCGCGGATTGGCGCCAATGAGCCTTTCAAGCGCAGGAAAATCGTGCAACGGACGCTGTGCATGTAAAATGAGCAAGGCCTCGGTGTTTTTCATGCGATTGAAAGCCTCAACGACCAAATCGGTGCCTTTGCGCTCAGGGTTGTAACCGAGTGAATGAAAGAATGTAACAGGGCGGTCTTGTACAGGTTCTGCGACAGGAAATGCCTTCACGTTGACTCCCCAAGGGATGTACAGCGCTTGTTTGTGGTTGGTAAACACACTCAGATGACGCTGGGTGTTGCACAGTACAAAGTCGTACAAAGCGAAAAAGGGCACTGTTTGCGCGGTATAGTAGTCGATGTAGGCCCCCATGAGCGGACGCCCAGCGGGCCAATTTAGGTCGGTATTGCGCAAATAAAGCAAGATGTCCCAGCTTTGTTGCTCGTTAAAGATTAAGATATCAATTTGTTCCCGCTTCAGCCACCGCATGAAATCACGGCGATCAATGGTTGTTGATGGGGCTCCGGGTATAAATTCACCCCAATGCACCCACGGCATGTTCCATTTGGGATCATGCATAGGAAAGGCGTCGCCGCCACGTGCATAGACGCGTATGTCAAAGGCCTCTTGCAGAGCTGCAATGTAGGCCAGCGAAACGTGAGTTGCCCCGCGTTCGAACCATGTGGTCACAATGCCAAGTTTCTTCTTCACGCGACCGAAAGGTATTGCCAATCTTTCGATTTCGGAAGACTAGGCGGTGAGAACTATTGGCCACTACTTCTGATTTGACGCAAGAAGGTGAGCCCACGCGGTCGAAGAGAGATTGTGTTGTAACAGCTTATGATTCGAGCCACCAACCGAGGCGTGAGCGCTGAAGAAATCAACTTTGGAAACCGTTGCCTCAATCCCGATACGGCAAGGGCATTTCAATAAACTATATTGTCATTCTGCCCCTAAACGATACACCAGAGCAAGTTGCGCAACAATGTTGAGCATTCCGGCATCATAGAAGCGGGTAATGCTCGCGCCATCTGGTGCTTTGCGTATCGGCACAACACTGTTCGAATACCGCAAATTTGCGGCCCAATGTTCAGTGATGTCAATGCCAACTCCGGCAGCTACACCGAGGTCGTAGCGTCGCATCTCCGGATTGATGATTTCAAAAGGGCTGCCATCAAAAACCGACTCGCCCGCAATTAAAAAACCGCCGTAAATGCCCGCCTGCACGTAAAAAGCGTCAAAGTGGTAGGTCAGCAATACAGGTACATCGATGTAGTGGAACGTATAACCCCATGTAGTGAAGTCACCGTTGTCTGGATTTGCAGGTTTACGGCTTCCTTTCTGAAGGTATATCATTTCGAAACCACCGCTGAAGCGGCCGTTGCCTGAAATGTCGACCAAAAGCCCACCTGAAAAACCGAGCTTATTGAAGCCACTAATGGCGTCGCCATGCACTTGGGTGGTTGCTAGGCCTGCAGTTAAACCCGCGCGAAACTTCGCCTGACTCCAAGCGTGCGTGGCACTAAACAGTGCGAGGCATAGGAGTAAATTACGGCTGACCTTCAACAACATTGAGTACTTCTCCGGTTACGTTATCAAATACGAATGCGACAATGTGAACATGGTTGATATCCCAGGCATCGTTCCATCCGTATGAATAATCTTTTTGAAGGGTTGTACCCGCAGTTACGCCTGGCGCGCTGAATTCAAGCCCAAGTGCACCAGTCACGGAGCCGCGCAGGGTGTGTTTGAAATGGTAGTCGTTCACCGTTGAAGGATCGTTTCCATACCACAATTGCGCGTCGTAGATTTCTGATTCGGTAATGAGTACGACCAAGTTGGTCGAGTTTGTATTGCCCTCTGTAAAATGACCATTCACGTGAATGTTCAGTTCATTGTTTTCGCTGACATAGTTCAAGGCCATTTGCAATTGACAGATGGCAGGTTGGTTCAAATACTCGGTAGTTTTTGTGGCCCACTCTGCCGGACTAAAGAAGTTACCCGGGCCACCAGAGCGGTTTACGCGTCCGAGTGGGTTGGCTTGAAAATCGAGTTGATCCCAGTAAACATTGCCCTCGGGGGTTGTCCAATCGGTATCGAAAACCGAGTTTGGGTTTACCGCAGCAAGGTTGCCGGCATGAATCGCGACGAGCGCAACACGCCCTGGATTGGAGGCAAGAATTTGCTCTGCAATTACCCCAGCATCAGGGCAGTTTCCACATTGATGCGCTGTGAAATCTTCGAGGAGCACGTTTTTCGTCGTGGTGGTAGGTGTCTCAAATACAGGAGGAGTCCCATACTCTTCCTCATCATAATTCACAGTGAAAGGAATAACAGGGTCATCCATGACATCACATGCGTTCAATAAGAGAAGCATCAACGGCAGCAAAAAGAGTGTTCGTTTCATGGTGTTCATGCTTAGAAGCTTGTTGTATACGTAATTTCAAATCCGTTGGATGCAGGTACGGCTCGGCAAACCCCACCTACACAAAAAATACCTTCACGGCGCTTTCCATATCCGAGGGAGAGGCGATGCGCACCGTCAATATAGCCAACAGTTCCGAATAGATAATGCACACGTTGCGCGGGATTTGGATTCCCAAAATTGTATTGATCCATGACACTAATGAACCAATGGGGCGAGTAAGAGTACTCGAAAAGTACCGTTGCCCAGTCGCCTTTGTCTTGATCGGTAAGCAAAGCCTGAAGTTCAGTTCGCAGCGATTTGTTCTTGGCTAAGCGGTTTT